>NZ_APNM01000005.1:0-236384 GCF_040361335.1 Salinisphaera sp. PC39
CGGTGGCGAAACATCCAACTGGCTACGGAATGACGGATATTACCCATTGTCGAATCCTGCAAGGCTCTCGTCGGCCGTGATACGGCCGCTTCATCACCCCGCCGGAATAAAAAACCCGGCGGCCAACGAGGAGGAGCTTATTGGCCGCCGGTAGCGGGGGAGGAAACGGTACTTATCTAGAACTGATACTCGACCCTGGTCGTGATCTCGTCGGCGAAGTCCACGGTCGACAGCGTGTTGTCGTACTTGCTGCCGTGCACCGTACCGATGAAGTTCGCGAATACCTGGAAGGTCCAGGAACCGCTCGGCTTCCAGCGCAGCGCCGGCTGCACCAGCAGGCCGCCCTGCACGTCGTACAGCGCCGCGAAATCGATCCGCCAGATCCGGCCCGGGAACGGCTGCTGGAAGGCGAACGCCACATAGTTGGCGCTGCTGATGCCGTCCGGCAGGCGATCCTCGGGCTCGTCGGCATTGGGATCGGCGCCGTAACCCGACAGGTGCCGGTTGAAGATGTCGCTCTCCGAGCGGTGCAGGTACTGCAGCACCGCGAACGCCGCCGGGAACGACTGGCTGTAGCGCACGAACTTCTGGAACACCAGACCGATCTCGTACTCGTCCTCCACGATGGGGTTGAACGGGTCGAGATCGGTGGGCGTGTAGTGACGATCGGGTGTGTACTTGGCTTCGATGCTGGCGTTGATCTGGTCGAACAGGATCGAGTCAGTCGGTCCCTCGATCCGATAGCTCATGCCCAGGCCGAAATTGTTCTCGCGTGCGTATTCGCGCTGGATATGACCGCGCAGACCGCCGGAGAGCTGGAAGAACAAATCCTCCTGGGCTTCCTGCTCGGCCGGCGTCGAGGCCTCGCGCGCGGTCGCGTCGTAAGAGCCCCGGAAATTATCGATGGCGGCATTGAGGCCGGTGAAGTGGTTCAGCCGGGCCAGGGCACCATAGTTATAGAACTCCTTGGCCGAGACCACGCCCGTGGTGTCGACTTCGAAGGGGCTGTCCGCCAACTGGTCGCCAAGCCCGCCTGCCAGAGGTGCCGAAAGCACATTGATGCCCACACCGCTCGGGGCTTGCGGTTGCAACCCCTGCGACACGTCGGAGTCGGTCCACTGGAAGAAACCGAAGTGGTTGTAACGGCGGTTGGCCATCAGGGTGAGGTCCACCGGACCCACCGGGCCCCGCAGCCGGATGCCGTAGTTGAACTCGTCGTCGTACTGTTTGAACTGGTCATGCACCGTGAACTGCGACGGGATGACGTTGTACGGCGTGTTCGGGTTCGAGTAGATCGTCGGACGGAAACGCTGCGCGTAGCTGTCGATCTCCCAGCCGCCGAGGAGATTGAACGGCATGCTGTCGCGCGGCACCAGGTAGGAGGTGCGTACGCCCAGCGAGGGGATGCGCTTGTCCGAGAACTCCTCGGAGACGAAATCGAGCACGCTGTGCCGCCGCAGGTCCAGGCCGTTGGGCACGTCCAGGATGCGGAAGAACAGCAGGTCACCCCAGGCGATCTGCTGGTTGCCGGCCCGGATCAGCAGCGGCCCCGTCTGGTAATCCAGGTAGAACTGCGGCACGTCCACCATGTAGTCCTCGCCGGCCCACTCTAGCGGGCTGGAGCCTTCCTCGCCCTCCAGTTTGGCCAGCTCGCGGGCTTCCACCGCCTGATCCTCGGCCGACCCGTAGGCGGCGAAACGCTCGCCGCCGCGGCCACCGTCGGGGCTATCGGCGCTCGGGAAAAGCGCCTTGCCGCTGTCGTAGCGGTACTCATAGAAGTTGGGATCGTCGTTGTTGAGCGTGCCCGCCGCGTCCGCGAACGGTACGTCGTCGATATCGAACTGATCGTCGTAGATGTCCGGATCGCCGACCGCCCGGACCTTCACGTTCAACCGCAGGTTGGTGAACAGACCCACGTTGGCGTTGAGCTCGCCGCGGATCATCTGCATGTTGAAGGTCGTATCCGCCGGTTCCACGACGCGTTCCACTTCATCGTTAAAACCCAGCGCGGGCAGCAGCAGCGACTGGCCGCTGCGCTTCACGGTCTTGCCGTTGAAGATATTGCCCCGCTGGTTGTACGGGTTCTCGTCGCTCGTGATCGATACCGCGTTCTCGTTGCGGATGAATCCGCCGTAGCTGAAACTGAAATCCGGCTGACCCAGCACACTCTCCACCAAGTCCGCCTGCGCCGCAGGCAACGCCAGGGCCGCGCTCGCAGCCGCCAACGTCACCCATAGCCGTTGGGTTCTCGTCTTCATGTGTCTGACCTCCTGTAATTATTGGAATACCGAGGCACTGGTTTTTTTATGCTTCCCCCCAGTTCTCGGTTATCCCCCCGATGGTCGTTTCTCGACCCGTAGCACACGGCCGGTATGACCGGCCACGAACAAACCTTCTCCGGTGGCCGCCGCACCGATGTACCAGTTGCGGTCCACGTCGCCGTCGGTCACCTGCGTCCAGCTCTCGCCGCCGTCGTCGCTGACGATCATCCGGCGCATGCCCGGCACCGTCACCGTGCCGTCACCGTCCGCGTAAACGCCCAGCAGGTTCGCTTCCAGGTCCGTCTCCAGCGACGTCCACGTCGCACCGCCGTCGGTCGTGCGCAGCACCGTGCCGCTCTGACCCACCGCGTAGCCCAGTCCGTTGGCGTGCAGATCCAGACCGAACAGCGACACGTCGCCGCTGTGCACGCCTTCCCAGTTCGCGCCGCCGTCCGGCGAACGCAGCACCATCCCGAACTCGCCCACGATCGTGACCGTGCCGTCGGCGCTCACGTGTACGTCGTTCAGGTGCGGCTCGTAGTTGTCCTTCACCAGCGTCGCCGGGTTGAAGGCCGACTCACGCCAGCTCGCGCCGCCGTCCTCCGACAGCAGGATCGTGCCGAACGAACCCACCGCCACCGCCAGGCCCGATGCGTTCATCGACACGCCCATCAGGCGCTGGCTGGTGCCGGCGTCCACCGCCGTCCAGCTCTCGCCGCCATCGTCGCTGTAGCGGATCAGGCCCATCTGGCCCACCACCACGCGCTTGTCGCCCGACAGCGCCGCGTCAAACGCCGCCAGCTCCGTGTCCAACTGGCCGCGCTCCCAGCTCGCGCCGCCGTCGGCCGTCACCAGCATCGTCCCGCGGTCGCCCACCGCCAGACCGTGCTCGCCGTCCTGTTCGAAGGCGATGCTGTAAAGCGGACGGTGGGACGTACCCGCGACCGCCTCGGTCACATGCCGATCCACGGCCGGGGCCGATGCGCTCCACGCGAGGATCATGCTGACGAGCGCGAATGCGCCGATACTGGGTTGTCTCATTGGCTGTCTCCTTCCGGCGTCCCGCGGCCCGTCACATGCGACAGCCCTTTCCGGGACACCCCGCTACCGATCATGTCGGTACGTATTTTTTTAACTCGGTACCATATGGGTGGTGCGGTACGACATGGCGTCGCCGGACTGCGTCCGCCCGCTCTCATCCCGTTTGTGTCGGAGTCCCCTCCTGTCGGTCGGCCGTGCGTGCGCTCGGCCGCCGGTATTTTTTATTGCCCTCTTGTACCCAAACAGTGCGACTCCCTCGCGGCCCACACACCACCCAAGTGTGTGGGGTGGCACCGCCATACGGGTAGTTGCCCCCGGTTCGTCAGACCTGACGTAACGCCTTCTTGTCGAGCTTGCCGTAGGCCGTGACCGGCAACGCGTTGCGGAAGCACACCCGCTTGGGGACCTTGTATTTGGAGAGCACGCCCCGGCAGTGGTCGATCACCGCGCCCTCGTCGAGCTCGGCATCCCCGCGTGCCACGACGAAGGCGGTCACCGCCTCGCCCCAATCATCGTCGGGAAGCCCCACCACGGCCACTTCGCCGACACCGGGGCAGGTCTGAATGGCGTTCTCGACCTCCGTGGTATAGACGTTCATGCCACCGCTGATGATCATGTCCTTCTTGCGATCGAGCATGTACAGGTAGCCGTCCTCGTCGCGGCTGGCGACATCGCCGGTACGGAGCCAGCCGTCCACCAGGGTCTCCGCGGTCTTGTCCGGCAGCCGGTGGTAGCCGAGCATGTTGTAGGGCGTTCGCACCGCGATCTCGCCGCTTTCGCCGACCGGTACGTCGGCGCCGTTCTCGTCGACGATCCGCACCTGGGCCAAGGCCACCGGCTGACCGCAACTTCGCAGGCGATGCGAGAACTCGGGCTCCACACGATGGTCTTCGCGCCGCAACCGGGTGATGAAGTTGGGCGCCTCGGACTGGCCGTAAAGCTGCATGAACACCGGCCCGAAGACTTCCAGCCCCTGCCGCAGACGCTCCACAGTGATCGGGGCGGCACCGTAGACGATGGTGCGCAGGCTGCCCAGGTCGAACTGGCGGTCGCCGATCCAATCCAGTACCCGGTAGATCATGGTCGGCACCATGAAGGTCAGGGTCGCACCGTCGTCGCGGATGCGACGCACGACCATCTCCGGGTCGAAGCGGCTCTCGATGTAGTGCGTCGCGCCCTTGAGCAGCCCCGCCAGCATCAGGAAGCCGGCGCTGTGCGGCAGCGGCGACGACAACAGCAGCCGATCGTCATCCTGCAGGTTCAGCTCCATGACGTGCGACAGCATGTTGAGGCTGATGCTGCGCTGGGTGTGCATCACGCCCTTGGGGCGACCGGTGGTGCCGCCCGTGTAAAGAAGAATGGCCAGGTCATCGGGCTGCACCGCGACCTCGGGCGGCGTCTCGGCGCCGCGCGCCAAGAAATCCGCCCAGGCCAGGAAACCCTCCGGACAATCCTCGGCCGGCGCCAGCCCGATCACGGTTTCCAGTTCGGGCAACTCGTCGCGACGGCGGGCGACAATGTCGAAGAAATTGGGGCCGACCACCGCCACCCTGGCATTGGAGTCGGCCAGGTTATAGACGATCTCGGCCTCGCCCAGCATGTCGTTGAGCGGGACCTTGGCCGCGCCGGCCTGGATGATCCCCTGGTCGGCGATGACGTACTCCGTGCAGTTGGACATCAGGAGCGCCACCCGCGTGTTGGGGCGCACACCCGCCTCGATCAGGGCATGCGCGGCGCGGTTGCCGTCGCGCCGCAGGCGGTCGTAGGTCAACGTCTTGCCGTCGAAATGCACCGCGGCGCGATCCGAGAACTTCGCCAACGCACCGCCGTAGAGGGTCTTGAGAGTCAAGAAATCGTTCGTCATTCGTGTCTTCCTGCAGAAAACGCCCGGCACGGGACCCGGAACCGGGACGACCGACGTGCCCGCGGCACCCGTGGCCGTCGCCTCCATGAGCAAGCTAACGGCCCGCGCCCACACCTTCACCGCACAAGCGGGTGGCGGGCGGAACCAAAAGGGGTGGTAGCGCCACCCGCCACAAAAATCGTCCCGGAAAGCGGGGTTACAGGCTATCGACGGGGGACGCGGACGGGTGGTCGTCCCTCTAGATGATGCCCAGACGGCGGGCCTCGACGATCGCCTGGGTACGCCGGTTGACGCACAACTTGGCGTAGATGCTCTTCAGATACCACTTGACGGTGTTCACCCCGACTCCGAGCGTGCGGGCGATCTCCTTGTTGGAGCAGCCGTTGCCGAGCAAGGCCAGAATCTGATGCTCGCGATCCTTGAGCGGCTCGACATAGAGCGCGGTGGACATGGGCGCGGTGCCGCCACTCTCGGCGGCGGCCGCGCTCTTGCCCGAGGCGACCGCGGCACAACCGCCCTCCTCGCGGCCGAGCACGATCAGCCGGTTGATGTGATGCCCGACGACCTCCGCCGGGCGCCGCTCCAGTTCGTCACGCCGGATCCGGTCGCGCACCCGCTCCAGCAGCGCGACCACCCGACGCCCCTCGTCCAGGAAAGTCCGGACCATGCCCTGGGGCGCCCCCATTTCCAGGGCCGTGAGCAGACCGGCATCCGCCGACTCGGCGTCGCCGCGCTCGTCGTTGACCAGCGCCAGCAGGACCTGCAGTCCCACCTCGGAGAACCGACGTCCCTGGCGCTGGGTGCGCTCGATCAACATCTCCAGGAGCTTGGCCGCCTGATCCAGGTGGCCCTGGGCGTAGAAGACCCGGGCCGCCGCGAGTTGACGCATCTCCGCGGCGAGGATCTGGATACCGCCGGCGTCCTCCGGCAATCCCAGGTCGTCGACCAGCAGGCGTTCGGCCAGCAGGATCTCGCCGTCGGCCAGGTACAACCGCACCCGCTCGCCGTCCACGGCCGCGGCCAGGCGTTCCAGGCCGAGTTGGCGGGCGGTGTCCATGCCCTCGTCGAGCAGGGTGTGGGCCCCGGCGATATCGCCGCGCAGCGCCTTGAGCCGGGCCAGCGGGATATAGGTCGCCAGCGAGAAATCGGCCACGCCACCCTCCGAGCCGAGGGACCGGCTCTCCTCCAGCAGGCGGTCGGCGTGGTCGATATCGTGGTATTCGTAGTTGACCTGCCCCCAGAGCGCGGCCGCCAGGCGCGCGGCGTGGGAATGGCTTCCCACCGTCTCGTTGGCCAGGGCCAGGGCCTCGCGGAAACACTCCGCGGCGCGGCGCAATTCGCCCTGGTAGGCCGCCGCCATGCCGGAGAAACAGCGGCCGTAGACATCGCTGAACGGCCCCTGGGTCCGGTGATGGTAGCTGCGGGCCCAGGATTGCAGCCGGCGTGCCTCGTCGAAGTCGAAATTGTGGATCGCGACGTAGCTCAGGACGTTGGTGGTCACCGCCACCACCCAGGGACGGTAGGCATCGGCCTGTTCCAGGCTGGACTGGATAAGGGCACGGACACCGTCGATGCGATCGCCGTAGATGTCGATCGTGCTCTGGACCAGCCGCGCCTCGGTCATCAACTCGTCCTTCTCCCGCGCCGTGCAGCCGCCGCAGTCGGAAAGCGTGGTCGCCATCGAATCCAGGGTCTGCTGGGCGGACTCCGGATGATGCGTCAGGCAATAGGCCCAGGCGATCGCCATCTGCAGCCAGGGCCGCTTCTCCACCTCGACCGTCGGCAAACGCCGGACCAGTCCCAGAAGCGTGGCCATGCGGCTGTGTTCGACCAGCCACATCGCATCGCGCTCCACCAGGTCCAGCGCCCGATCGACGGCGTCGGCGGCGAGCGCGTGGTTGACCGCCTCGCTGGTATACCCCTCGGCCGCGTACCACTCGCATGCCTTGAGATGCAGGGCCTTGACCTCGTCCGGGCGATCGCGGGCCAGGCGCCGGCGCAGATAGGCCGCGAACAGATCGTGGTAGCGGAACCAGCGCCGCTCCTCTTCCAGCGGCCGGATGAACAGGTCCTGGCGCTCAAGCTGCTCCAGCACGCGCTGGCTGTCCGGCGAGCCGCTCACGGCCGCGCACAAGGGCCCGCTCAACCGCTCCAGCACGGAAGTCTTGAGCAGGAACTCCAGCGTATCCTCCGGCAGATTGTTCAGCACGTTCTCGGCCAGATAGTCGCCGATGGAGCGTGGCTGCGAGGACAGACACTGAATCGCCTCGCTGGGATCGCGGCTGCCCTTGAGCGACAGCGAGGCCAGTTGCAGCGCCGCGATCCAGCCGTCGGTGGCGCGCCAGAGACGGTCCAGCGCCTCGTCCGGCAGCGCCAGTTCGTTGATGTCCTCCAGGAAGGCGCGCGACTCGTCGATGTCGAACCGGAGCTCGGCGGCACCGATGTCGACGATCTGGTCCTCCACGCGCAGCCGCGTCAGGCTGCAGCCCGGTTCCGACCGGCTGGCGATCAGCAGGTGGAGGTTGCCGGAGGCGTGATTGAGCAGGAACTGCATCGCCTCCTGGATCTTGGGTTCCCGGATGTTGTGCCAGTCGTCGAACATCAGGAACACGTCGTGATCCAGCCCGGCGATACCGTTGATCAGATCGCCGAGCACGAACTTGGCCGCATCCTCGGAATTGGTCTCCAGCGCGGAGATCAGGTCCGGCGCCAGCGAGATATCCTCGTTGCCCAGGGTCTCGACCAGGTAGGACAGGAAACGCACCAGGTCGTTGTCGTCCTCGTCGAGGCTCAGCCAGGCCACTGCCAGTCCCGCCTGCCGCAAGGCATCGCGCCACTGGACCGCGAGGGTGGTCTTGCCGAAGCCGGCGGGTGCCTGGATCAGCACCAGCTTGCGCGAGCAGCCGGCATTCAGGCGCTCGATCAGGTGCCGGCGCTGAACCAGGTCGTTGGCATAGGTTGGCGGCCGGAACTTGGTCGCGACCAAGCGCGGCATCACCGGATGACTGGAATCGACCATCGCGCCGCTACCTCACGATGTCTGGGGTACCTTTCTCGCACGCGCGGCACATATCGGTACCGCGCATTCATCTAATATTTCTGTTCGAAAGGTATTAATTAGTATTAAACGGTACCGATGTCAACCATGACAGCGCTTGGCCCGGCATCGTCGGGATGCCCGGCCGGGGCCCGCCGCGGTACCGTCAGGCCCGTGCGTACAGGGTCACCACCGCGGCGCCGCCCAGTCCGATGTTGTGCTGTAACCCGATGCGGGCCCCCTCGACCTGGCGCGCCCCCGCGCGCCCGCGCAACTGCTGCACGAGCTCGGTGCACTGAGCGAGTCCGGTCGCGCCCAGGGGATGACCCTTGGAAAGCAGACCGCCCGAGGGATTGACCACGACCCGGCCGCCATAGGTGTTGTCCCCGTCCGCCACGAACTGCGCCACGCTACCCGCCGGCGTGAAACCCAGCGCCTCGTAGGAGAGCGCCTCGTTGACGGTGAAGCAATCGTGCAGTTCGCAGACATCGATATCGTCCGGGCCCAGCCCGGCCGTCTCGTAGACCCGCTCCGCGGCCCGCTGCGACATCTCGCTGCCCACCATGCGGATGGCGCTGTCGCCGAAGGAGCCGGGGAAATCGGTGGTCATGGCCTGTGCCAGGATGCGCACCGAGGCGTCGAGACCGTTGCGACGGGCGTAATCGGAGGAACAGACCACCGCGGCCGCCGCGCCGCTGGTCGGCGGACAGCACTGCAGCTTGGTCAACGGCGCCAGGAATGTCTTGCCCTCCAGAACGTCCGCCACCTCGATCGGCTCGCGATAGGCGGAATTGGGATTGCCGGCGGCGTGCCGCCTGGCCTTGACCGCGATCCGGGCATAGGTCTCGGGGCCGATGCCGTCCCGCGCCATGTGCTCGCGGGCCGCCGCCGCGAATGCCTTGAGCGTCATGGGCCCGTCCTCGCCGTCGAGATAGCGGTCGGCCACGGCGAGATGCCGGTCCAGCGGCGATGTCCGCTCCGGGAACATCAAGTCGAGCGCGCCGCTCGGCATCTGCTCGAAGCCCACCGCCAGCACGCACTCGGCGGCACCCGAGGCCACCGCCTGGCGCGCCAGATAGAGCGCACTGGAACCGCTGGAACAGTTGTTGTTCACGTTCACGATCGGCACGCCGGTGAGTCCCGCGCCGTAGACCGCGCGCTGCCCGCTGGTCGAGTCCCCGTAGACCCAGCCGGCATAGACCTGCTCGATGGCATCGTAGGCCAGGCCCGCGTCGGTCAGAGCCTTGGTCACGGCCTCCTGGCCCAGCAACTCGTACCGGGCCCGCTCGCTGGGCCGCCGGAAACGGGTCATGCCGACTCCGGATATCACTACCGTCCTGTCCGTCACATCCATACTCCCGGGCCGCGCCGGCGGCCGCCGTTCGTGTTCGTGCCGCTTCCGATCACCGGCGATACCGCAATGACCGAGGGATGCGGCCCATCAAAACAATGATTAAATACAGTCTGGATACGAAGACTGCTTTTGCAGTACCTTCATTAATCGTTCATGAATGACTGGAGTACCGCATGCCGCGACCGGGGATCGACGACGCCACACTCCTGAACCAGATCCAGGACATCTTCCTGGCCCGCGGCTACCGCGCCGTCACCCTGACGGAGCTGGCTCGCACCCTGCGCTGCTCGCGGCGGCGCTTCTACGAGATCGCGGACAGCAAGCAGGAGTTGTTCTACCGCATCGCCGAGCGGTTCTTCGCGGACCTGCGGAATCAGGGCTGGTACGCCGCCTCCAAGGAACCCGATATCGCCCGCAAGATCACTGCCTACCTGGAACAGGGCACCCGGGCGGCCGAGCGGCTCTCTCCCGCCTTCGTGCAGGACATCGCCAGCACCCGGCGCGGACAGGCCATCTTCGATTCCCATCAGCAACAGCGCATCGACGGCTTGCGCACGCTGGTGGACGAAGGCATCGAGAACGGCGTGTTCCGCGGCGTCCATTCCTACCTGGTGGCCGACATCATGCTGTATGCCGTGCGCCGGCCCCGGGACGAGGACTTCCGCCGCGCCACCGGCCTCACCATGGGCGAATCTCTGCGGGAGATCTACGATCTGCTCCGGCACGGCCTCCTGCACCCGGACGCCGCCGAGCACGAAGCCGCGCGGACCGCCTGAGGGGGCGGCCGGGGCACCGGGCATCCGCCCGGCGCCCCGGAACCGTTACGCGCCCAGGCGACGCATGGCCGACGTCGTCAGGAACTTGTCGTACTTCTCGTCGTTGTCGGTGTCCCACTGCGACTTGTAGCCGCCCTGGACCTCCCGCGCCTGGTGGAAGCGGCTCATGCGCCCCGACTGGATGTCGTGGCTCATCACCCAGTTCCAGCTCCAGGCCTGGTGGCCGAGGCCGGTCTTGTTGTCGGGGCCCTTGTACTTCGAGAAGCCGGCGTCCCAGTTCGACCAGACCTCGCCCTTGCGGTCGTAGTCCACGCTGCTGATCAGCATCATGTTGCGGACATCGAACCACGTCCGGCGCTTGCCCACCGGCGAACGCGGATACTGGGTCGGCTCGAAGTCGATCACGATCGCCTCCGGGATCAGCTCGCGCACGTCGTCGAAGTAGGTCTGGCCCTGCGGCCCGCCGTGCACCGGCGGCTCCCAGTTGGGCCGGTCGTGCCAGTGCGCGTCGCGACAGGAGCCCAGCATCGGTCCCCGGCCCACGATCTTGTAGTTGCCCCAGGTGGCGAGCGGATCGCCGGCGGCCCAGGCATTGGACAGGTAGAACGAGATGCCCGGCACCAACGGCTCGAAGCGCTGGTTGGTCGGATACTCGCGCACGCGCTTGAACGCCGGCAGGTAACCGATCAGGTCCGGGAACTGCGTCTGGTCGTACGGCCAGCTATTGAGGAACGAGGTGCCGGCCTGCTCGTTCGGATGCGTGAAGAACACCGACTGGTAGCGCAGCATGTCCTTCTGGTTGTGCCACACGGTGTTGTCGGGCCGGAAGGTCACCTGCAGCTCGGTCCAGACGAAATCGTACTGGTACTGCAGGTTGCCGTCGGGACCGATATCCCAGTCGCGCACCGCGAACTGCGACATATTGTGCCGGCCCCAGCTCAGGTTGATGTTGGCCTGCACCTCGTAGCCGTTCTTGGGCTCCAGGAAGGGCACGCCGCCGCGTCCGGGCTGACCGACCTTCTCGTACCAGATGTTGCCCTTGTCATCGATGACGTGCTTGCCCTGGTTCGCCAGGGTGGCCTCGAGGAAGGGATCCTCGTAGAGATCGCTGATATCGCGAGTGGCCTCGCGGATCTTGATCCGGCGGCCGTCGTTCTTGACCTCCCACACCTGGACCGGCTCGAGCAGGTGCTCGACATGCTCGACATTGTCCTTGGTGATCACGTCGCCCGGCTTGATCTTGCCCTTGGTATGGGCCTCGATCGAGAGCAGTTCCTCGGGATAGGCCTTGGTGATGTCCGGCGTGTCCGCCTTGGAGATCATCGGCCACAGCGACGTCAGGACGCCGCCCGCGGCGACGCCCTTGACCGCCTTCTCCATCAGCTTGCGGCGGCCGTAATCGAAATCGTATTTACGGATATGCATAACAGTTACTCCTGCCCTGTTGGCCTCACGTATCGACCGGCCCCGACGGCGCACCGCGGTCCGGCAGCGTTCGCACCTTTTGTGTGTCCCGGTCGTCCCGCCTGCCCCTCGGGGCAGGACGAGACTCCGGGTTTCTATCAAGTACCATTCGAAGAGATGTATCTGTCGGAAATATCGTTTTCTCGGTCACTTGCTTTTGTATTCCGGTCCCGGCATGCGTCCGACCGCCCCGTCAAGGCAGCGTGCGGACCCGCGCCAGAACCGCTTCCGGCTCGATATCCGCCGGCGCATCCCCGTAATACAGGGTGTCCGGCGACACCGTGCCGAAATCCGCGCCCTCCCAGAATTCGGCGGAGAGACCGCCGCCGACGCGACGCCCCTCGAGACCGCAATCCTCATGGAACACCGCCGGACGGCGGTGCGGCAGCAAAATCACGTCCACGTCGGCGGCGGCCGACGACGACGGGTCGAGATCGCCATCCAGCCGCAGCAGGCTGAGCCAGCGGTAATGGCGCACCGTCCCCAGGACACTGTCCAGGGCCGCGAACTCGTCCTCGGCGTGGTCCTCGTCGACATCGGTCGCCAGCAGCAAGCCCGCGAAGTTGAAATCGGCGAAGCCGCGCACGGCATTGGCCAGCAGCATGGCGGCGTCGTCGAGGTCGTCGAAGGACGGCGAAAAGACACCGTTCTCCGCAAAGCGGCGCAACAGGGCGTAGGGCGACGGCAAACGCAAGACCAGTTCGACCTGGCCGGCCAGTGTGTGCTCCGCGGCCTTGGCCACGGCCTGGGCGTTCGCGAGACCCGCTTCGTCGCTCAGAACGGCGTCGGCGACATCGAGCGGGTCGCCGGCCTCCACCGCGGCAGCGGCCAGGAACGCCGGCAGCATGTCGACGCTCAACACCCGCGAGCCCAGGGCCGAATTCGCCTGCGCCAGGGTCGAGACCGCCGTCTGCGGTTCCGCCATCCAGGCGGGATCACCGCCCGCGAATGCCCGGGTGGCGTAGCCGTCCGGTTCGATCCAGCGCAACGCCGCATCCCGATTGTCGACCCAGTGTTTAAGCGCGCCCGTCACTCGATCCCCTTGGCAAATGGTGTCTTCTCCGGCCACGACTGAGCGTGTCCGGAATCGCTGACGCTCATGCTAGGCACCGGCGCTCACGCCGAACACCGCACGAAAGGGTGGGTAGGGGCTCGAAAAGGGGTGGTCTCCACCGCGACATGGGTAAAAATGACCTTACCCGCCGCAGCGCCGGACGTGACCGATATACTCCCCGCGAATGTAATAAAAAAGACTTAATGGAATAAGGGGGAAATCCGAAATGCGTGTACGCCACGTCTTACTTTGGCTTGTCCTGCCCCTCGCCGTGACCGCCTGCAACAGCGGCGGTTCGAGCGGCTCAGCGGACAGCATGCCGGACCTCGACCCCGGCACCGATCAACAGGCCATGACAATCCACACGGTCGCCAAGCGCTGCCTGACCCTCAAGACCGACGACGGACGCTATATCCGTCGCACCGACGGCGGCTACGCCGCGGACGCCGACGGCGCCGGGGAGGCGGCCGGGTTCTTCCTGCAACCGACCGATCTCGGTAGCTACCTGCTGTTGTCGGGCTACGACCGTGCGGTATCCCCGCTGACGGACAACGCCACCGGCAGCGGCGATCCCGGCGACAAACAACTGCTCGGCATCGCGGATCCGGTCGGCCAACTGCTCGACAGCACGGGCGCCCTGGTGGATCACGCCGGCGAGAATGTCAGCGGCGTCGGCGACATGCTCGACCTGATCCTGGACCCCGTCGCGCCGCTGGGACAGACCGTGAACACCCTGGGCGACAACATCGGCGGCATCGGCGACACGCTGCGCTCGGTCGACGGTGTCCCGGCCCTCACAATGGCTTCGCAGGCGGGCGACCTGGCCGTCTGGAAACTGTCCGAGCCGCGCGAGGACCGCTTCCAGCTCACCTCCCCCGAGACCGGACTGAGGCTGGTGGCCGACAACGGCCGGCTCGCGCTCACGGACACCGCGGACATGCGCGACGCCACCCTGTTCACGTTCGAGCCGGCCGAGGACTGCGCGACCTACCCCGAGGCGGGCCTCAACGCGCGTGTCGTGGATCCGCGCGGCCCGCGCATCTTCTGGGACGAGAAGGAAGGCACGGTCTACGGCTGGGTGGACGACCACGCGCATATCACCGCCTATGAGTTCATCGGCGGCCGCGTCAACTACGGCCGCAACTTCCACGAGTTCGGCATCGACCACGCCATGGGCGATTGCGCCGTCAATCACGGCCCCGAGGGCACGCTGGGCATCCTGGAGATGGTCACCTCGTCCGATGCCTTCGGCCCGCACGAGACCACCGGCTGGCCCACCTACAACGAGTGGCCGCGCGCCGGCTCCCTGCAGCACCACCAGACTTATTATCGCTGGATCGAACGCTCCTTCCTCTCCGGCCAGAAAATCCTGGTGAACCTGATCACCCACAACGAGGTCCTGTGCCAGATCTACCCGCTGAAGGAGAACGACTGCGACGTGATGGAGAACGTCCGCCTGCAGGCGAAGCGGACCTACGAGCTGCAGGACTACATCGACGCCCAGCACGGCGGCCCCGGCGAAGGCTGGTTCCGGGTGGTGGAATCGCCGGCGGAGGCGCGTTCCGTGATCGCCGACGGCAAGATGGCGATGGTGCTGGGCATCGAGTTGTCCAAGGTCCTCAACTGCGGCGAGTTCCTGGACCAGCCGGAGTGCACCCGCGAGCAGATCGACGACCGCCTGGACGAGGTCGAGGATCTGGGCGTGCGGGTGATTTTCCCGGTGCACAAGTTCGACAATGCCTTCGGCGGCCACCTGCCCCACTCCGGCTTCGGCCTGGGCACCTTCCTGACGGCGGGCAACCTGCTGGAGACCGGGCATCCCATCGAGGTCGAGGAGTGCCCGCTGGACGAAAACGGCGACGATGACTTCAGCAATCCGGCCAACAACCCGCGCAGCGATCCCACCGGCATCTTCAACTGGCTGCTCGCCGGCCTGGAGTACAACGGGGCGCAGATCGATCCGACCGGTGCCAGCACCGACCACCTGTGCAACATCCGCGGGCTCACCAACATGGGGTACTACCTGCTGGACGAGCTGGTGAAGCGGGGCATGCTGGTCGACGTCGATCACATGAGCCGGCGCGCGGCGGACGCCACCATCAGCTACCTGGCCTCCCGCGGCTATCCCATGATCAGCTCGCATGACTGGCTGGGCTCCGAGACCCTGCTCAACGACCTGACCGACGCCAACGGCTTCCTCGGTCGTTTCGCGCGCGGCGGGCGCGACCAGTGGATCGACCGGCTGACCGGCATCGCCGAGCGCTACGGCAACGAGCCCTTCATGGGCGGCGGCATCGCCTCCGACGTCAACGGCATCGCCCACCTGCCCAAGGACCCGCGCGAGGGCGCCGAGATCTCGGAAGGGACGATCGACTACCCCTTCCTGTCGTACGACGGCCGCGTCGAGTTCGACAAGCAGGTCACCGGCGACCGCGTGTTCAGCCTCTACGACGGCCGCGGCGTGGCCCACTACGGCCTGTACCCGGACTACATCGCCGACGCCCGGCAATTCGGCGGCCCGGACGCCGAGAAGGGCCTGGACATCTTCTTCCGCTCCGCCGAGGCCTGGCTGCGGATGTGGGAACGGGCGGAACGCGTGGCCGGCGTCAACCGGTAGGCGCCGACCGCGACCACTGCCGCGGCGCCCCGCCCGTCCTCGCGACGACCGGGCGCCGCGGCAACATCTTGCGGGAATGCCCCGCCACCCCCGGCCGACGGTCCTATCGCGGGATCGTCGGGATCACCGTGAGTCCCGCCGCGCCAGCCAGTCGAGCTCCGGCTCCGAGAACCGGGCCTCGCGGCGGGCCGGAAAGTTGTAGGGGCCGGGCGGCCCGCCGTTCATGTAGTCCTGCAGCAGCCGCGTGAAAGTGCTGTCCGAGTCGACGCCGCGCAGGCCGGCGCAGTACCGGAACCAGCGGGTGCCGATCTCGACGTGCGGCACCTCCTCTTCCAGGATGATCCCGAAGACCCCGGCGGTCTCGTCGTCGCCGGCCTGACGCAGCCGGTCGATCATGCCGGGCGTGACATCCAGGCCGCGGGCCTCTAGGACGCGCGGTACCAAGGCCATGCGCACCATCACATCGTCGGCGGTCTTGACCGCCATCTCCCAAAGCCCGTTATGGGCATCGAAGTCGCCGTACGAGTACCCGTAGTCCGCCAGCCGCGCATTCAGCAACTCGAAATGACGTGCCTCGTCCGCGGCCACGCGCAGCCAGTCCGCATAGAAGGCCGGCGGCATGCCGCGGAAACGGTAAGCGGCGTCCAGACCGAAATTGATGGCATTGAACTCGATATGGGCGATCGCATGGATCAACGCCGCCCGGCCCTCGGTGCTGCCGAGCCCCCGTTTTTTCAGCTTCGCCGGATGCACCAGCCGCGGCCGTGACGGCCGGCCGGGCACCGGCACCGCCTCCGGCCGCCCGTCGGCCGCGGCCAGCCCCGTGCTGTCCGCGGCGTGCAGCGCCCGCGCCGCCTCGCATTTGGCGCGGGGCTCGGCGGTCATCAGCGCGGCATGGACATCTTCGACCCGCATGCCGGTTCAGGCGACGTGTGGCTTGACCTCGGATTCCAGGCGACCTCCGAGGGCCGCCCTGGCCTTATCGATGTCGTAATGATCCTGAAGATTCATCCAAAACTCCGGGCTGGTGCCGAAATAACGTGCCAGCCGCAAGGCGGTGTCCGCGGTTATCGCACGCTCGCCCTTGACGATCTGGTTGATCCTGCGCGGGTGGACACTGATGTCCTTCGCCAACCGGTACTGGGTGATCTCCAGTTCGTCCAGGAACTCCGCCAAATGCTCGCCGGGATGAACGGGACCGATACTGGACAAGGCTCGACTACTTCGCATCGCGACGGGCGTCGTGTGGGAGGTGGTAGCGGCCGCACATCGGACAGGAAACCGGGCGCGAGGGGGACCGAATCCGTCACCGATCACGCCCGGGTTTTGTCAGAGTATTTCCAGAGTTTTCCACGGGCGTGCCGGCACGCCCGTAAGTCATTGATTAGATGGTCGGGGTAGCAGGATTTGAACCTGCGACCTTCTGCACCCCATGCAGACGCGCTACCAGGCTGCGCTATACCCCGACGGGCGCGTGATGATACCCGATGCGGACGTGGCGGGAAAGGCGAATGTCTGGCGCGGAACGGCATCCGTCCCGCCCGATCACCGTGAAGACGCCGGCAGGGCATATTGAAGACGCGCGCTAAAGCATCTCGGCCAACGCCGGCAAGGCCTGTGCCGCCCGCTCGCGCACGCGGATGTCCACCAGCCGGGAGATCTCGCTGTCGCCGGGATTGATCTCGATGGTGGGCACACCGCGACGGGCGGCATCGACGATCGGCCCCGCGATATAGGGGAACACGGCGGTGGTGCCCACACTGATCACGGCATCCGGCAAATCGCCGAGGGCGCGCTCGTAGGCGCTGACCGCGGCCGGCGGCAGCATCTCCCCGAACAGCACCACGTCCGGCCGGATCACGCCGCCGCAGTCCGGACACAGCGGCGGCAGTCCCTCGATGTGGCTGAAGTCGGTCACCGTCTCCCGATGGCCGCAGCCGGTGCAGTACAGCGACTGGATGTTGCCGTGCATCTCGATCACGTCGGTGCTGCCGGCGCGGCGATGGAAACCGTCGACGTTCTGGGTGATCACGCGCAGCGAGTCGAAACGCGGCTCCATGCGGGCCAGCGCACGATGGCCCTCGTTGGGCGCCGCACCCCGGCAGGCGGCCTCGATCTGGCCGATGTATTTCCAGGTCAGGCCCGGATCGCGCTGGAACATCGGCCCGGACAACGCCTCCTCGATGGGCACGGCATCCTCCGTGGCGGCATCCTCGTATAGACCGCCGACGCCGCGATAGGTGGGCAGGCCCGAGTCCGCGGAGATGCCGGCGCCGGTGATGACGAGCACGCGGCGCGCCTCGCGCAGGACGGCGGCGACCTCGTGCAGGGTATCGTGCTGATGCATGATGGCCCTCGGGGCAATCGGGCCGCCCAGAATAGCAGGACCGCAACGGGAGACGGCCATCGCACGCATCCGCAACCTGGCACTCGTGCTCGGCGACCAGCTCGCCTCCGAGCCGGCCGCGCTGGCGGGCCTGGACCCGGCGCATGACGCCGTCTGGATGGCCGAGAACGAGGCCGAAGCCACCCATGTCTGGAGCCACAAGCAGCGTCTGGCGCTGTTCTTCGCCGCCATGCGTCACCATCGCGATGCCCTGCGCAAACGTGGCTGGACGGTCCACTATCACGCCCTGAAGGCCGACCGCCGGCGCGACAGCGGCCGGAATTTCGGTGCCATCCTGGCGGCGGCCGTGCGGCGGCTGCGGCCCGAAATGCTGATCGTGGCCGAGCCGGGCGACTGGCGGGTGCGTGCCCTGCTCGTCGCGACCGCCGAACGGCTGTCGGTGCCCCTGACGATCCGGCCGGACACGCATTTTTATTGCGGCACGGACGAGTTCCGTGACTGGGCAGCGGGTCGCAAACGCCTGGTGATGGAGGACTTCTACCGACACATGCGGCGCCGCCACGACATCCTGATGCAGGGTAACGACCCCGTCGGCGGACGCTGGAACCTGGACCGCGACAACCGCGAACGTTATCCGGCGGACGGCCCGCCGCCGACGCTTGGGCCCGTCAGCTTTCCGCCGGACGCCGTCACCCGCGACGTGCTCGACCTGGTCGCAACCCGCTATCCCGACCATCCGGGCCGGCTCGAGGATTTCGACCTGCCGGTGACGCCGGCGCAGGCCCGCACCGCGCTGACCGACTTCGTCGGACACCGCCTGCCCGATTTCGGCCGCTGGCAGGACGCCATGTGGTCCGGCGAGGTGTTCGGGCACCACTCGCGCCTGTCCGCCGCCCTGAACCTGCACCTGCTCAATCCGCGCGAGGCGGTGGCGGCCGCCGTGGCCGCCCACGCCGAGGGCCGTGCGCCGCTGAACAGCGTCGAGGGCTTCGTGCGCCAGATCCTGGGCTGGCGCGAGTTCGTGCGGGGCGTCTACTGGCTGCACATGCCGGACTACGCCGACCGCAACGCGCTCGGCGCCGAGCTGCCCGTGCCCCGCGCCTACTGGGACGGTGAGACGGACATGCGCTGCGTGAGCGAGAGCATGCGCGGCGTGCTCGATCACGGCTACGCCCATCACATCCAGCGGCTGATGGTACTGGGGCTATTCGCGCTGCTGGCTGGCGTCGACCCGAAAGCCTTCCACGAATGGCACATGGCCATGTACTGCGACGCCGTAGATTGGGTCAGTCTGCCCAACGCCCTGGGCATGAGCCAGTACGGCGACGGCGGGCTGCTCGCCACCAAGCCGTACTGTGCTTCCGGCAACTACATTCACCGCATGAGCGATTATTGCCGTGGCTGCCGCTTCGATCACCGCCGTGCCAGCGGTGCCGACGCCTGCCCCGTGACCACGCTCTACTGGGATTTTCTAGACCGCCACCACGACAAGCTGCGGGGAAACCGGCGCCTGGTATTCCAGGTCAAGAACCTGGAGAGAAAGCGCCGCGACCGGCCGGAGATGGCCGCCATCCGCAACCGCGCGGTCGAGCTGCGCCGCCGGCTGGCCGCCGGCGAATTTATCTGATCGACGACGGGAGACGAGCGCACATGACCGCACGCGCCATCCTCTGGTTTCGCCGCGACCTGCGGCTGGCCGACAACCCCGCCCTGCTGGCGGCGCTCAAGCACGGTGAGGTGCTGCCCGTGTACCTGCACGCACCCGACGAGGAAGCCCCCTGGGCGCCGGGCGGGGCCCAGCGGGTCTGGCTGCACCGGTCCCTGACCGCGCTCGACGAATCCCTGCGGCGCCACGGCAGCCGCCTGATCGTGCGCCGCGGGCCCAGCCTGGCGGCCCTCCAGGAGCTGATCGCGGAGTCGGGGGCAGATGCCGTGTTCTGGAACCGGCTCTACGAACCGGCCGTGATCGACCGCGACAAGACGATCAAGCACCGCCTCCGGGACGACGGCATCCAGGCCGCCAGCCACAATGCCGCCCTGCTCCGCGAGCCCTGGGAGATCGCCACCGGGGAAGGCACGCCCTACAAGGTCTTCACGCCCTTCCGCAAGGCGCTGTACGGCGAACCCATGGCGCCGCCGCGACCCGCGCCCGAGCGCCTGCCGCCGGTGCCGGACGCGATCCGCGGCGTCGACATCGAGGCACTGGGCCTGTTGCCGGAGATTCCCTGGCACCGGGGCATCCTGGAAACCTGGCGGCCCGGCGAGGACGGCGCGCATGCGGCCCTGGAGGGCTTCCTCAACGAGGCCGCGGCCGGCTACGCCGACGACCGCGACCGGCCCGGCCGGGCCGGCACCTCGCGGTTGTCGCCGCATCTGCATTTCGGCGAGATCGGCCCGCGCCAGGTCTGGCACCGCGTGCACGAATGGCAGGGGGACGGCGGCGGCGACCACGGCGCCGGCGTGTTCCTCTCCGAAGTGGCCTGGCGGGAATTCGCCCACCACCTGCTCTACCACTTCCCGCATACGCCCGAACGGCCGCTGGACCCGCGGTTCGAGGATTTTCCCTGGGCCGACAACGACACGGCGCTGGCGGCCTGGCAAGACGGCCGCACCGGGATTCCCATGGTCGACGCCGGCATGCGCGAACTCTGGCACACCGGCTGGATGCACAACCGCGTGCGCATGGTGGTGGCCTCGTTTCTCACCAAGAACCTGCGCCTGCCCTGGCAGCACGGCGCGCGCTGGTTCTGGGACACGCTGGTCGATGCCGATTTGGCCAACAATACGCTCGGCTGGCAGTGGACCGCCGGCTGCGGCGCCGACGCGGCACCCTTCTTCCGTATCTTCAACCCGGCACGCCAGGGCGAGCGCTTCGATCCCGACGGCGACTACGTCCGCGCGTGGGTACCGGAACTGGCCGGACTGCCGGACCGCCATATCCATGCCCCCTGGGCGGCGCCGCGGGACGCGCTGAAGGAGGCCGGAATCGCGCTCGGCGACGATTATCCGGCCCCCCTGGTCGACCTCAAGGCCTCCCGGCGCGAGGCGCTGACCGCGTTCGAACGGATCAAGAAGAAGGGCTGAGATGGTGTCAGTGTGACACCGCGGTATAACCCACGGAATTCAAAAGTTCATCTGTCCCGATAGACGGGACAGGGCTATACTGCGTCATTTTCACGGCCAGGGGAGACGGAATGCCCAGAAAACCGGCCAGCCAACAGGGCGACACCGTCCGCGACATCCGCGAGGCAGCCTTCGTCCTGTTCGGACGCTATGGCTACGATGGTGTTTCCATCGGCGACATCGCCGCCGCCGCGGGTCTGAGCAAGGGCGCCCTCTACTGGCACTTCAGCGGCAAGACGGACCTGTTCCTGGACTGCCTCAAGCGCCTGCACCGCATCTTCGAAGAGTGCATCTTCACCCCGATGCAGAACGAACCGCACCCCGGAAAACGCATCATCCTGATGTTCCGGGGCGTGGGCACCATGCTGGAGAACCCCCGCGTGACCGAGGGCGTGGGCGGCTTCTGGCTGGGCGCCAACAGCACCCGCATGAGCGAGGTACAGACGGTACAGCGCGCCTTCGAGCGGCGTACCGCCCGGGTCATACGCGACACCCTCGCGGAGGGCACCGAGCAGGGCCTGTTCAATCTGCACGACGACATCGACGCCATGTCGCACGCCACCATCGCCGTCATGGAGGCCATCATCCTGCCTCTGCGCCACCAGAGCGCGGAAGAGGCCCACCAGATCCTGGGGGTGCTCGCCCGGACCGTGTTCCGTGCCTACGGCACCTCGGAGGACGTGGCGGCCATGGCCGACAGGTTCTAGCATCCAATCCGTTGGATTCCGGACAAGGCGCTACACCGATCCTGTGTTCCCTCTCCCCGCCGGGGAGAGGGTCAGGGTGAGGGGATTACGACAGCGCGGCCAGCCGCGCTACCCCCTCTTCCCGACCTTCTCCCCCAAGGGGGAGAAGGAGAAAAACCGGCTGCCTAAGGCGGGAGTCTGCGAATGCCCGATCAGCAGCTTATTGAGCCACTTGATTATTAAATCGTTCGTCAAATACCCGAAATCCGTTTCGGGATTTAGCACGCGCGGACAGGCCACCCATGGCCTGCGTTATTGATCCGCGAGCATTCGTCTATTTGATGAACGGATCAATAAACAGACATAAAAAAACGCCGCGGCATAAGCCGCGGCGCAATGTGTCGCACGTTATGCGTGCGATCCGGTTTTATCGTGCCGGGTCTTACGGTGCCGGCAGACCGCCCTCCGGCGCCTGGTTCTGGAGCTGCTCGACCAGGGCCGCCAACTGCTCCTGCAGCACCGCGGGATCGGTCGGCAGACCCTCGGGCGGCTCGAGACCGCCACCGCCCTCCGGCGGGATACCGCCCAGGGCATCCTCCAGCGGGCCGGTCACGGCACCCGGATCACTCGGCAGACCCTCCGGCGGCTCCAGACCGCCGCCGCCCTCGGGCGGGAACTGGCCGATCGCGTCCTCGATCGGTCCGGTCAGGTCACCGGGCCCGCCCGGCAGCTCGGGCAGGTCGCCGGGACCCGCGGGCAGACCGGGCAGGCCGCCACCGCCGCCGCCTTCTTCGGGACCGCCACGTTCGATATCCGCGGCAAAACCGGCGGCCGTGTCGGCGATGCCGTTGCCCAGGGCGTCGGTCGTGTCGGCCACGGTGTCACCGGTGACCTCGGAGCCGTCGCCGGCGAAGGTGGCGACGTTCTCGGCGGAATCGTCGGCCGCGCCGACCAGGATCTCGCCGCCCTGCACCAGCGGGTTCGGCTCCGGTTCGCCCGGATCGTCGCCGCCACCGGCATTGGAGGCGCGCTCGATCACGAGCTGGGTATCCGACGCCCCCTTCTGCAGGATGCGGGCGCCTTCCTCGGCGCCGGCGGTCAACGTGGCCTCGGTGTTACCGGCACCGTTTTCGAGCGCCGCCTGACCCTGGGCCGCGCTGTTGGTCAGCGCCGCCTGACCGGTCGCCAACGCGGCTTCCGGATCCTGCGAGGCGAGGCCCTCGGACAGTGCCTGGAGACCGCCGTCGAGACCGGTCGGGTCCGCGGAGTCGGCGCCGAACGCGGCCTCGGAGCCTTCCTCGACGCCCTGGGCCAAGGCATCGCCACCGCCACGGACACCGTCCGCGACCGCGGCGCCGGTGGCCTGCACGCCGCCGTCACCCGGTGCGTCCGGATTGTCCTGGAGGCCGGTGCCCAGGGCTTCGCCGCCCTCTTCGAGACCCACGGTCAACGGATTCTCGCCGGGGCCGCCGCCTCCGCCCTCACCGGGATCGGGGGCCAGCCCCTGCAGTTGCTCGCCGGCACCCGTGAGGATGTCGGCCTGGCGCATGGCGAAACCCTCGACCAGCGGTTGCCCCTCGGCGAGGCCGCCAGCCAGTGCGTTGCCGACGTCGGTGCCCGTCGCCAGCAGCGCGTCCAGACCGCTGGACGGCGTGTCCGGGGCTGCCGGCGGCGCCGGCAGTTGGGCCACGGCGAGGCCGCTCGAGCCCGCGAGCGCGAAGCCCGCTATCAATGCCATCTTGCGCATGATGACTCCTCCTGACGTTTGGTGTTCGTACCACGTACGCAATCCGGATGTACGCGGATGCCTACTTCTTGTGTAGGCATTTTCGTACACCACCTTCCTCCTGCGACGGAAGGTTGTCAAGAGAGAGTCCGGCGCCGCTCAGATCGGGTCGGGGCCTTGCGCCGCGGTCGCGGAATCGCGGGCGCCGCCGATGCAGCCCCCGCGGGCCGTGGCGGCCTCCGGCCGCACCGGCGCCGCGGGCCCGGCCGACGCATCCTCGGCGGGCGGCGCCCCCGAGCATAACGTGACTCGCGTCGTCAGCCGGGCGTCGCCGACATCACCCGGATCGTCGCCGTCGCCGCCACCACCGGGCACGGTGCCGTCGCCCGCGAGAGCGCCGCCGAGCACGGCGCTGCCGTCGGCGACGGCGTCCGCGGTCACGCCGGTTGCCCCGTCCGCGGCCTCGGCACCGGCGCCGGCCGTATCGTCCAGCCCGGCGGCCAGGACCTCGCCGGCCGTCGTCGCGTCGCCCGATGCCAGCGCGGACGACGAATCGGCCACGCCCTGTCCGGCGATCGCCGACACGGATTCCGCGACATCCGCCGTCAGGCCGGTATAACCCCGACCCGCTTCCGAGAGCACCGATGCGCCGCCGGCACCCGCGCCGACCAGCACCTCGCCGCCGCCGACAATCAATCCGGCAGCGGCGTCGGGCGATTGCCCCGGGGCCGCCGCGGCCCAGCAGAGCCCCGTGATCAGGATGAGCGCA
Source organism: Salinisphaera sp. PC39 (assembly GCF_040361335.1). Taxonomy (NCBI): domain Bacteria; kingdom Pseudomonadati; phylum Pseudomonadota; class Gammaproteobacteria; order Salinisphaerales; family Salinisphaeraceae; genus Salinisphaera; species Salinisphaera sp. PC39. Next base: position 24,120 of record NZ_APNM01000005.1, read on the forward strand.
CGCATCGTTCCCCTCCCCGCTGTGCGGACGTTTGCCTCGCGGCCACTTTAGCCCGGCTGCGCGTGTCTTGCGAAGTGCCCGGCAACCCGTCAGCATACCCCCAAACAAGGGACTAACCCGCAGACAGACTTTCCCGGAGGGGGAAAACGCATGCCGCTCGATTTGCCACCACCGCTGCCGCCGCAGCAAGCCGACGCCGCCGTGCTCGAGGAACGCCACGCCGTGGCCCGTTCGCAGGGTGACGTGATCGAGATCGGGGTGGGTCGATACACGCTCAAGATCAGCGGCAATACCTATCTCGGCGAGGACCGCATCCGTGATGTGGTCGAGGTCGGCAAGACCCCCTCCCAGGTCATCCTGCTGCTCAACGCCCTGTATGCCGCCGAGGGCTACCTGTTCGTGAACGTGGAATACGCCCGGCGCGGCAACAGCGACACCATCTACGTCCAGGTCAACGAGGGGCATCTGGCGGACGTGGAGGCGCCGCCGGAGCTGGCGCCCTACTTCGAGAAATTCGAGGGCAAGCGCGGCGTGCGCAAGAGCGACCTCGAACCGATGCGGGTCCTGGCACAGATCAAGGCCGACCGCATGGGCCGCGACGTGTCCAGCGAGTACCGCATCGATGACAGCGACCCCGAGGCCTTCACCCTGCGTCTGGAGGGCGAGGAGGAGCCGGGGCACGATCCGGTGACCTTCACCACCGTGTTCGGCAACCCGGGCAACCGTTTCCTGGGCCGCTACTTCGGCTTCGCCAACGCCAGGATCGACACGCCCGGCGGCGACCAGGTCGGCGTGGGCTACGGCACGGCCTTCACCGGCCTGGGCGATACCCGCAACGGCGAGTCGTACGATAATTACAGCCTCAGTTATTCCACGGTCACCACGCTGGGGCTGTACAGCGTCAGCGCCTCCCACACCGAGTACGAGGTGGAAGAGCGTTTCGACCTGGACGACCGCGAGGAGGCCGAGATTCTGCGGCTCAAGGCCAGCGGCAGCCAGTTCCTGTACGCCGACGAGAAGACCCGCTGGGTCCTGGAGCAGGAACTGCAGTACACCTACTCGATCATCGAATTCGTGTCCGCCGATCCGCCCGACCTGATCGGCCAGCGCACGCAGGACGAGGAATACGGGGCCTTCCGCCTGGGCACGACGGCCTCGCGGAGCTGGGAACTGTTCGATCGGCGCGGCAGCATCAGCGGCGGCGCCGGCTACAAGCGCGGGCTCGGCGGCAACGTGGAGAATCTGGTCAACACCGGCCGCCGCACGGACTTCAACATCCTCGACGCCAAGATGACCCTGCGCTACCTGTTCCCCTGGGAACTGGTGGGCTCCCTGGACCTGAAGGGGCAGAAATCCATCGATCGCCTGGTGCCCCAGGACGAGCAGTGGGTCCTGGGCGGCACCGACAACCTGAGCGCCTACCTGCCCGGCATCCTGATCGGCGACACCGGTGCCTACGGCCGGCTGCAACTGCAGTTGCCGCGCTGGAAGCTGTTCGACCGCCCCTATCGCTTCTCGCTGTTCACCGAGGCCGGTACCGCCGAGTTCGAGAACGGCCCGGACCAGTCGTCGCGCTCCGCCTGCGACGCCGGCGTGAAACTGGAAGCGGCCCCGGCGGACTGGCTCGAACTCAAGCTCTACGCCGCCGAGGGCTTCTGCGAGAGCAACCTGGACAGTGACTTCGTCGAACGCAACGAGGCGGACCTGTTCTTCAACGTCAAGGCGGAGTTCTAGGCGGGTCTGTTTACCCTTACCGCCGGCGCGGCCCGCGGGGGCGGGTAAACAGGCCCTGCCCTCGCGTTGACGCTCCGTCGGGGGGTCGCTAGAGTCAGGCGATAATTCGTTCCGCCCGATGACCAGCGACCATGCGACACACGCTGAGCATGGCCCTGATATTGAGCGCCATCTGGCTGCTCCTGTCGGGCCATTACAGTCCCCTGCTGCTCGGCTTCGGAGCCGCCTCCTGTGCCCTGGTCCTGTTCCTGGCCGGCCGGATGGCCGCCATCGACCACGAGACCCAGCCCCTGCACCTGCTCGGCGTCCTGCCGGGCTACTGGCTCTGGTTGCTGCGCGAGATATTGCGCTCCAACCTGGACGTCGTGCGTCGCATCCTGCTGCCGGGCACCGGCATCGAGCCCACCCTGCGGCGCATCCCGGTGGATGAGAAGACCGAGCTCGGTCAGACCATCTTCGCCAACTCGATCACGCTCACCCCGGGCACGGTCTCTGTCGGCCTGACCCGCGGTACGGTCGAGGTGCACGGTCTGGTCCGCGACAATGTCGAGCGCCTGGCCGGCGGCGAGATGCAGCGTCGCGTGCTGGCGATGGAGAAACGCGTCACGGGGCGCCGCGGCTGATGTTCCTGGCGGCGATGGCAGGCGTGGTCACGACCATGCTGCTGCTACTGGTCCGCGCGATGCTCGGCCCCACGGTCTACGACCGCATCCTCGCGATCAATGTCTTCGGCACCAAGACCGTGCTGTTCATCGCGGTCCTGGGCTTCGTCAACGGCCGCCCGGAGTTCCTCGACATCGGGCTGGTCTACGCCCTGATCAACTTCATCGGCATGATCGCGGTGCTCAAGTTCATGCAGTACGGCGATCTGGGATGGGCCGATGACCGGCCCGAGGACGGCGACGTATGACGGCCGTCGCGCTGGACATCGCGAGCTGGGTTTTCCTGGTCACCGGGGCCCTGTTGGCGGTGGTGGGCGGCATCGGCATGCTGCGGCTGCCGGATTTCTTCACGCGCATGCACGCGGCCTCGGTCACCGACACCGGCGGCATGCTGCTGATCCTGCTGGGACTGGCCCTGCAGGCCGGCTGGTCACTGGTCACCGCCAAGCTGGCGCTGATCGCACTGTTCCTGCTGTTCACCAGCCCCACGGCCACGCACGCCCTCGCGAACGCCGCCCTGAGCGCCGGCCTGCGGCCGCGCCTGGCCGACGACGATCGCGGGGGCGAACGCGGCGGCGACGGAGACAAGCGGTGATCGAGGAATCCCTCAACATCGTGCTGCTGACCTTCCTGGTGCTGGTCGCGCTGACCATCGCGCGGCTGCGCACGGTATTCCCGGTGGCCATGCTCACCGCCCTGTTCAGCCTGCTCTCGGCGAGCCTGTTCGTGCTCATGGATGCGGTGGACGTGGCCCTGACCGAGGCCGCCGTGGGCGCAGGCATCGTCACCGTCCTGTTCCTGGGCACCTTTGCGCTGACCAAGCCGCAGGAGAAGCCGGTCTCCCGTTACCGCACCGGCCTCGCCCTTCTGATCACGCTGGCCACCGGCGCGGGACTGATTTACGCCACCCTCGACATGCCCCATTACGCGGATCCGGACACACCCGCGCAGACGCACCCCCTGCGCGGGCATTACCTGGAGACCAGCCGCAAGGAGATCGGCATCCCCAACATCGTGACCGCGGTACTGGCCAGTTACCGCGGCTTCGACACCCTGGGCGAGGTGGCGGTGATCTTCACCGCCGGCGTGGCCGTGCTGATGCTGCTCGGCGCGCCGCCCGGCCGCCGGCGCGGGGAGGACGACTGATGCGCGAGCACACGATCCTGCGGGTGATCGCCAAGACCCTGGCGCCGCCGATCCTGCTGTTCGGGCTGTACGTCCAGTTCCACGGCGAGTACAGCCCCGGCGGCGGTTTCCAGGCCGGCGTGATCGTGTCCGCGGCCATCATCCTTTACGCCCTGGTATTCGGCCTGGCCGAGGCGCGCCGCGTGGTACCGCCGTTCATTCTGCGCTGGCTGGCGGCCGCCGGCCTGTTGCTGTTCGCCGGCACCGGCATCGCCACGATGCTCCTGGGTCACGATTTCCTGGATTACGACGCCCTGGCCCAGCACCCCAAGCACGGGCAGCACATCGGCATCATCGTGGTCGAGCTGGGCGTGGGCCTGACCGTCACCGCCGTGGTCACGGGCTTCTTCTTCGTCTTCGCCGGCCGCGGCCGGCGCCGGGATGGGGACTGACGCCATGCTCGACACCTTCGTCGGCCTCTACAACTACTGGATCGTGATCGTCCTGATGATGATCGGCTTCTACATCCTGATCGGGCACGACAACCTGGTGAAGAAGCTGATCGGGCTCAACATCTTCCAGACCGCGGTGTTCCTGTTCTACATCTCGGTCAGCAAGGTCCGCGGCGGGACGGCGCCAATCCTGACCGAGGGCGATCCCACTTACGGCCATCCGCTGCCGCACGTGCTGATCCTGACCGCCATCGTGGTGGGCGTGGCGACCACGTCCCTGGCCCTGGCGCTGGTGGTGCGTATCTACGAGGCCTACGGCAGCGTCGAGGAGGACGATATCCTGGAACTCGACCGGGACCGGGATAGCGGCGCATGATCCAGCACCTGCTGTCCCAGCTCCCCGCCCTGCAGGTGGTGCTGCCGCTCGTCGCCGCACCGCTGTGCGTGCTGCTGCGCCGCGGCAACGCCGCCTGGACCGTCTATGCGGCCACCACCGCGGCGACCTTCGCGATCGCGGTGGTGCTGGCCATGCGGGTGGCCGCCGACGGTCCCGTCAGCTACCACATGGGCGGCTGGGCGCCGCCCGCGGGCATCGAATACCGTATCGACGCCCTCAACGCCTTCGTGCTGATGATCGTCGGCGGTATCGCCGCGGCGCTGGCGCCCTATGCCCGCCGCAGCGTGGCCGCGGAGATCAACGGCGAACGCGTCTACCTGTTCTACTGCCTGCTGCTGCTGTGTCTGAGCGGCCTGCTGGGCATCGTCGCCACCGGCGACGCCTTCAACCTGTTCGTGTTCCTGGAGATTTCGTCGCTGTCCTCCTACGCCCTGATCGCGATGGGCGCCAAGCGGCGGGCGCTGTTGGCGGCCTTCCAGTACCTGGTGATGGGCACCATCGGCGGCACCTTCCTGCTGATCGGCGTCGGCTTCCTTTACCAGATGACCGGCACCCTGAACATGCTCGACCTGGCCGCACGCCTGCCGGCGGTGGAGGACACCAACACGGTCCGCGCGGGTCTGGCCTTCATCGTGGTCGGCATCAGCCTCAAGCTGGCGCTGGTGCCGTTGCACCTCTGGCTGCCCAACGCCTACGCGTACGCCCCCTCGGCGGTCAGCGTCTTCCTCGCCGCCACCGGCACCAAGGTCGCCGCCTACGCCCTGATCCGCTTCCTGTTCACGGTGTTCGGGGCCGGCTACGCCTTCGGCACCCTGCCACTCGGCGAGATCCTGATCCTGCTGGCGGTGGCGGCCATGCTCTACGGCTCGGTGGCCGCGATCTACGCCGCCGACGCCAAGCGCCTGCTGGCCTGGTCGAGCATCGCCCAGATCGGCTATATCGTGCTCGGCGCGAGCCTGGCCACGGCCGCCGGCCTCACGGCGGGCATCCTGCACCTGCTCAACCACGCCGTGATCAAGGGCGCGCTGTTCATGGCCCTGGGCGCCCTGTTCTGGCGCGTGCGCGGCAGCCGCATCGACGATCTCGCCGGCCTGGGACGGCTGATGCCCTGGACCTGCGCCGCGCTGGTCGCCGGCGGCCTGGGATTGGTCGGGGTGCCCGCCACGGCCGGCTTCATCAGCAAGTGGTATCTGCTGGAGGCGGTGCTGGCCGAGGGCCGCGGCTGGCTGGCGGCGGCCATCCTGGCAAGTTCGCTGTTGTCGATCGTGTATATCGGCAGGCTGATCGAGGCACTCTACTTCCGGACGCCGGCGGCCCACATCGAGGCCGGCGAGGCCCCCGTCGGCATGCTCGCCGCGACCTGGCTGCTCGTCGCCGCCAGCATCGGACTGGGGCTGTACGCCACTCCCGCGGCCGATTACGCGCGCGCCGCCGCTGCGGGCCTGCTCGGAGGCGGCCCGTGAGCGCCGTCGCGGAACTGTTGCGCGGGCTCGGCCCGGCCTGGCCGCTGCTGCTGCCGGTCCTGGCCTGCCCGGCGATCGCACTGCTCGCGCACCGGCCCAACCTGCGCGAAGCGGTCAGCATCGGCACCGCCGTGCTGCTGTTCGCCAGCGTCTGTAGCTGGGTGCCGCCGGTACTCGCCGGCGCCCGCCCCGACCTGACCCTGTTGCAGATCCTGCCGGACCTGCGGCTGGCCCTCACCCTGGAACCGCTCGGCCTGCTGTTCGCCCTGGTGGCCTCCGGCCTCTGGATCGTGACCGCGATCTATTGCATCGGCTACATGCGCGGCAACGGCGAGGGCCACCAGACGCGGTTCTACATCTGCTTCGCCCTGGCCCTGGCCGCGGCCATGGGTATCGCCTTCTCCGGCAACCTGCTCACGCTGTTCCTGTTCTACGAACTGCTGACGCTGTCGACCTATCCCCTGGTCGCGCACAAGGGCGACGCCAAGGCCAAGGCCGGCGGCCGCACCTACCTGGGCATCCTGCTCGGCACCTCGATCGGCCTGCTGCTGCCGGCGATCGTGCTCACGTGGCTGGCCGCCGGCACCCTGGAATTCGCGCCCGACGGCATCCTGGCCGGCCACCTGCGGCCGACCGCGGCCGCCGGGCTGTACCTCCTGTTCGCCTTCGGCATCGGCAAGGCCGCCCTGATGCCGTTCCACCGCTGGCTGCCGGCGGCGATGGTCGCGCCCACCCCGGTCTCGGCCCTGCTGCACGCCGTGGCCGTGGTCAAGGCCGGCGTGTTCACCGTGCTCAAGATCACGGTCTACGTCTTCGGCCTGGACTTCGCCGCCACCGGCGACGTCACCACGCCGGTGCTGTGGATCGCGGCCTTCACCCTGCTCGCGGCCTCGGTCGTGGCCCTGACCCGCGACAACCTCAAGGAGCGCCTGGCCTATTCCACCATCAGTCAGCTCGCCTACATCGTGGCCGGCGCGGCCCTCGCGGTGCCGCTGGGGATCGTGGGCGGCGGCCTGCAGATCGTGATGCACGCGTTCGGCAAGATCACACTGTTCTTCTGCGCGGGCGCCATCTACACCGCCTTGCACAAATCCCGGGTCAGTGAGCTGGACGGCCTCGGCCGGGTCATGCCACTGACCTTCGGGGCCTTCCTGCTGGGGGCGTTGTCGATCATCGGCCTACCGCCCCTGGGCGGGACCTGGAGCAAGTGGTATCTGATGATGGGCTCGGTGGACGCCGGCCACGCCTTGATACTGGCGGTGCTCGCGATAAGCTCGCTGCTGAATATCGTCTACCTGCTGGAGATCCCGCTGCGGGGCTTCCTGCTGCGTCCCGCCGGGGACGCGCCCGGCGGCTGGCACGAGGCGCCCGCGGCCTGCGTACTGCCGCCGGTGATCACCGCCGCCGGGTGCGTGGCCCTGTTCTTCGGCGTGACCCCCCTGCTCCTGCTGCTCGGGGAGTGGCTGCCACGATGAGCGAGAGACCCGACAACGCCCCCCGCATCGATCCCGATCCCGGCAAGGGCCGCCTGGAGCATCCGCGCAACGTGGACCGCATCGTCCACGGCCTGTACGCGCTGTGCGCCCTGAGCGTCCTGCTGGAGTTCGTGGTCCACCGGCACGAGACCCTGTCCTTCGCCGGCTGGTTCGGCTTCTACGCGTGGTTCGGCTTCGTGGCCTGCGTGGGACTGGTGCTGGCGGCCCGGGTCCTGCGCCGGGTCCTGATGCGATCCGAAGACTACTACGACGACGGGGACGCCTCCTGATGCTGGCCTGGCTGCAGAATCCGGGATGGATCCTGATCGGCGCCGGCCTGATCCAGCCGCTGCTGCCCTATCGCTTGCGCGCGGGCCTGCTGGTGGCGGCGCCGGCCGCCGCCGGCGCCTGGCTGTGGTCGCTGCCGCGCCCGACCCTGGTAACCGCGGAACTGCTCGGCTACACCCTGACGCCGCTGCGGCTGGATCCGCTGGCCTTCGTCTTCGCCTTGATTTTTTTGATCGCCGCCGGACTCTGCGGCCTGTTCATGCTGCGGGTACGCGGCCGCCTGGAGCCGGCGGCCTCGCTGGTCTACGCCGGGGCGGCGGTGGCCGCGGTGCTGGCCGGCGACCTGATCACCCTGTTCGTCTATTGGGAGACCACCGCCCTGGCCTCGGTCCTGGTGATCCTCGCCAACGGCCCCGGCACCTACCGCGTGAGCCTGCGTTATTTCCTGATCCAGGTGACCTCCGGTCTGCTGCTCATGGCCGGCGCCATCGCCTACATCCGGGTCACCGGCGATCCCGGCTTCGGCGCGATCGGCCTGCAGGGGCTGGCCGGCTGGCTGATCTTCCTGGCGTTCGGTATCAAGGCCGCGTTCCCGTTCCTGCACAACTGGCTGCAGAATGCCTACCCGGCGGCCAGCCCGACCGGCACCGTGGTGCTGTCGGCGTTCACCACCAAGCTTGCGATCTATGCCCTGGCCCGCGGCTATGCCGGCACCGACATCCTGATTCCGATCGGTGCCGTGATGACCGCCTTCCCGATCTTCTACGCGGTGATCGAGAACGACCTGCGGCGGGTGCTGGCCTACAGCCTCAACAACCAGCTCGGCTTCATGGTGGTGGGCGTGGGCATCGGCACCGAGCTGTCCCTGAACGGCACCGCCGCGCACGCCTTCACCCACATCCTGTACAAGGCGCTGCTGTTCATGACCATGGGCGCCGTGCTGCTGCGCGCGGGCACGGTCAAGGGATCGGAGCTGGGCGGCCTGTACAAGTCCATGCCCTGGACCGCGGCCTTCTGCATCGTGGGTGCGGCCTCGATCTCGGCGTTCCCGTTGTTCTCGGGCTTCATCAGCAAGTCCCTGATCCTGAGCGCCACCGCCTACCAGGGCGCCTGGATCGTCTGGCTGGTGCTGCTGTTCGCCTCCGCCGGCGTGTTCCATCACTCCGGCATCAAGATCCCGTTCTTCGCCTTCTTCGCCCACGATTCCGGCATCCGTTGCCGCGAGGCACCCTGGAACATGCTCCTGGCGATGGGGATCACCGCCGTCCTGTGCATCGGTCTGGGCTGCTACCCGGACCCGCTGTACGCGATCCTGCCCTACGCCGTCGATTACGAGCCTTACACCGGCGGGCATGTGCTCACCCAGATGCAGTTGCTGCTGTTCTCGGCACTGGCGTTCACGGTCCTGATGCGCACCGGCATCTACCCGCCGGAGCTGCGCTCGGTGAACCTGGACTTCGACTGGATCTACCGGCGGGCGCTGCCGGCGGCCGCGGCCGCGGCCCGGAACGCCACGGTCTCGGCGCGCGGGGAGACGATCGACACGCTGTGCCGGCTGGGCGACCGCGCCGGCCATTACCTGGGGCGCGCGTTCTCGGCGCAGGGGCTGCTGGCGCGGACAACGGCTACCAGCGGTATGGTGGCGTGGGTATCGCTGCTGTTGGCGGCGTATCTGCTCTTTTATTACTTGTGATTCGTGATTGGTGATTAGCGGATGCTAATCACCGTAGTCGCCCGCCAGTTCGCGCCACAGGCAGTCGCCGCCGGCGGCCTCCGACAGCATTCCCAGGTACCGTTGGTGCGCCTCGCGTTCGGCGTCCGGCGCGCGCAGCACGCGCGGCCGCCGGCCGGCCGCCGCCAGGCGCTCGGCGAGTTCCGCGACCTCGGCGGCATGCTCGGCGCCGCCGGCCGTTTCGCCCAGGGTCAGGGCGGTCTGGCCGCCGGTCATGGCGAGGTACACCTCGGCGAGGATCTGGGCGTCCAGCAGCGCCCCGTGCAGCTCGCGGCGCGAGTTGTCGATCTCGTAGCGCTTGCACAACGCATCCAGGCTGTTGCGCTGGCCCGGGTGCATGCGCCTGGCTTCCACGAGCGTGTCGATCACCCGGCAGCGTTCCTCGATCGCGGCGACCGCCGCACGCGCCCGGCGTAGCTCATGGTCGATGAAACCGACGTCGAACGGGGCGTTATGGATCACCAGCTCGGCGCCGTCCAGGTAGGCCAACAGGTCCTGGACCACGTCCTCGAACCGTGGCTTGTCGGCCAGGAACTCGAGGGTGATGCCATGGACCTCGATGGCCCCGGCATCGATCTCGCGGTCGGGGTTGAGGTACAGGTGCAGGTCATTGCCGGTGAGACGGCGGTTGACCATCTCCACACAGCCGATCTCGATGATCCGGTGCCCGTGTTCGGGCTCCAGGCCGGTGGTCTCGGTGTCGAGGACTATCTGGCGCATTTTTCTCGGGTTGCGGGCTACTGGGGACAGGTTACAGAAAAACCGGGGCCTTCCCGTACCCCGTTATCCGTCACCCGTGGCCTGCTTTGCCAGAAGCTCGTCGATCCCCTTGTTGGCCAGGGCATCGGCCGCTTCGTTGCCGTGATTGCCGGCGTGGCCCTTGACCCAGTGCCACTCGATTTCGTGGCGCTGTGCGGCCTCGTCCAGGCGCCGCCACAGGTCGGCGTTCTTCACCGGCTTGCGGGCGGCGGTCTTCCAGCCGTTTCGCTTCCACTTGGCGAGCCAGCCGTCGATACCGTCGCGCACATAGTTGGAGTCGGTGTAGAGGATTACCCGGCAGGGCCGGCTCAGGGTCTCCAGCGCACGGATCGCGGCCATCAGCTCCATGCGGTTGTTGGTGGTGTGCGGCTCGCCGCCGTGCAGCTCGCGGCGCCGGCCCTTGTATTCGAGCAGCGCCCCCCAGCCGCCCGGCCCGGGGTTGCCGCGGCAGGCGCCATCGGTATGGATCACCACCTCGCTCACGCCGCCCGGCGCGCCGGTTGGACGGAGGCACAACCGACACGCGGCGTCGGCTCGGGCACGCCGCCCGGCAACGGCGCCACGCCGGGACGGCGCCATGCCGGCCGCACCGGCGTCAGCGGCACCACCCGCTTGCGGGCCACGATCAGGTAGGACTGCGACAGGGCCGCCGGAAGCTGGCGCCAGAACGAGCCGCCTTCGTCCCGCACGCGGGTCGCGCTTGCATAGGGGAAACCGACACCGAAACGGGTCATGCGCACCAGTTCGAAATCCAGGAGGTCGAGCCAGTCCCGTACCCGGCCCAGGGCATAGCAGCGGCGGTGGCGGGCCATCTCGCCCGCCCGCCCGCGACGGGCGACGCGGGACCATAGCCACCAGGGCGTGTAGGGATTGAAACCGAGAATCACCACGTGACCATGATCGCACAGCACACGGTCGACTTCCCGGAGCAGCCGGTGCGGCGACGACGCCAACTCCAGGCTGTGCGGCAGGATCACCGCGTCCAGACAGCGGCTGCAGACCGGCAGGGATTCGCCGTCCATGAGCACATCGGCCTGGCCGCCGCGCCCCAGTACCCAGTGGCACAGGGTGGCGCTGGATTCCAGCAGCTTGCGGTCGAGCCCCCAGTCACCGATCTGTAGCAGACGGTAGCCGTACAGATGCGGCAGCACGTCGAGCAACTGCTCCCGCTGGCGCCGCAGCAGCAGGCGGCCGCGCGGCGTCTCCAGCCATCGCAAGGCGGCCTCGGTGCCGTTCTCGCCACGAACCCCCGGCATCAAAGCGCCACCGCCCGATAGCGCACGGGTCGCGTCATCCCGCCCGCGGGCGGTGCCGGCACGCACGTGCGCTCGTTATGCAATTGATTTTGGCTCCGCCGATTGGCAACATCCGGACGCCATGACATTGGAAATCACCCCGCTGCCGGCTCTGGCCGATAATTATATCTGGGCGCTGTCGCCGGACAACGGTGACGCGGGCGACAGATCCCTGGTCGTGGTCGATCCCGGCGAGGCCGAGCCGGTGCTGGCCGAGCTGGCGCGGCGGTCCGCGCAACTCGCCTCGATCCTGGTCACCCACCATCACCCCGACCATACCGGCGGCATCGAGCGGCTGCTGCGCGAAGGCGAGGTACCGGTATACGGCCCGGCCCACGAGAGCCGCCCGATCCCCGGCCTCAGCCATCCGCTGAAAGAAGGCGACACGGTCACGCCGGCGGGCCTGGACACGACCCTGCGCGTGATCGACGTGCCCGGCCATACCTCGGGCCACATCGCCTATGTCGGCGACGGTGCCCTGTTCTCCGGCGACACCCTGTTCTTCGGCGGCTGCGGCCGGCTGTTCGAGGGCGACGCGGCCGAGATGCGAGCCTCGCTGAACAAGCTGCGCGAGCTGCCGGACGACACCCGCGTCTACTGCGGCCACGAATACACCGTGAAGAACCTGACTTTCGCCGCGGCCGTCGAGCCGAACAACGAGGACATCGCCGGGCAACTCCGGAAAGTCCGCCGGTTGCGTGACCAGGACCGGCCCACCCCGCCGTCGGACATCGCCCTCGAGAAACGCGTGAACCCGTTCATGCGCTGGGACGAGCCGGCACTGGTGCGGGCCGCCGAAGCACATGCAGGACGTGCGCTGCCGGACGCCGACGACGTATTCGCCGTGGTCCGGGCATGGAAAGACAGCTTCTAGTGCCCGGCGCTTGCGCCTCTGCCCGGTCACGGGCACGGTCCGCGGCGATCCCCGCGCTGGGATTGCTGCTGAGTCTCGCGGGCTGCGCCGGTGATCCCCTGCAGCAGGGGAATATCGGCGGCGAGACGCCGATCATCGCCACGGGAAGCGACGCAACCGTCGAGGCCGCCGCTGCCGACCCGGCCCCCGAGCCGGTGCCGGTGCCCGATAACGCCCCTCCGCTGTCCGACGACCTCTGGCAGACCATCCGCGACGGGCTGGAGATGCCCGAGAACAGTGAGCGGGCGCGGGTGCGCCGCTGGGTGCAGTTCTTCGCCTCGCGTCCCGAGCACCTGCAGCGCGTGGCCGAGAACGCGCGCCCGTTCCTGTGGCACGTGGTGCGGGAACTCGAAGCCCGCGACCTGCCCCTGGATCTGGCGCTGCTGCCGATCGTGGAGAGCGGCTACGATCCGACGGCCTATTCCTATGCGCGGGCCTCCGGCATGTGGCAGTTCATGCCCTACACGGCCCGCCGGTTCGGGCTGGACGACAACTGGTGGCACGACGGCCGCCGGGATGTCCTGCGCTCCACGGACGCGGCGCTGGATTACCTGGAATGGCTCCACGGCCGCTACGACGACTGGGCGTTGGCGCTGGCCGCCTACAACGCCGGCGAGGGCCGGGTCGACCGCGCGCTGTCGCGCTCGGACGACCCGGACTACTGGTCGCTGGATCTGCCGCGCGAGACCGAGAACTACGTTCCCAAGCTGATGGCGGTGCGGCAGATCCTGAGCGAGGCCGACCGCTTCGCCTTCGAATGGCCGGCGGTGCCGAACGAACCGGTGACCGAGCTGGTGACCCTGCCCGGCCAGATCGAGCTGGCGGTGGCCGCCGAGATGATGGGCATGCCCGAATCCGAGTTGCAGCGCCTGAATCCGGGCGTGCGCCGCTGGGCCACCCCCCCGGACGGCCCGCACCGCCTGCTCGTGCCCAGCGACCGTGTCGATCGCCTGCGCGAGGCGATCGCGGCGCGCGATCCGGACAGTCTGGTGACCTGGCGACGCCATCGCGTTCGCCAGGGCGAGGTCCTGGGCACCATCGCGGAGCGCTATGGGACCCGCGTGGCCGTGCTGCGCGAAGTCAACGACCTGCGCGGCAGCCTGATCCGCGCCGGCCAGTACCTGCTCATTCCGGTGGGCGCCGAGGCCGGCGCGCCACCGCCGTCCGCCCCGTCGGCTGGCCCGTCCGGCCGCTACACGGTCGCCAACGGCGACAGCCTCTGGTTGATCGCGCAACGGTTGGGCGTCACCGTGGCCGAGCTGCGCGAGTGGAACGACCTCGCCCCGGGAGCGGTAATCCGGCCCGGGCAGACCCTGGCGGTGCGCGGCAACGGCGACGCCGTGCGCGAATACCGGGTCCGGCGCGGCGATTCCCTGTGGACCATCGCCCGGCGCTTCGACGTGCGCGTGGCCGAGCTGCGGGCCTGGAACGGCCTGACCACCGACTCGGTGCTGCGCCCCGGGCAGTCCCTGAAGATTCGGGCCGCCGGACCGACGGGTGACTCCTACCGTGTGCGCGCGGGCGATTCCCTCTGGTCCATCGCCAACCGCTTCCAGGTGGCGGTGGAAGACCTCAAGACCTGGAACAATATCGGCGACAATACCATCCGGCCGGGCCAGCGGCTGCGCCTGCGGCCGGGCTGATCCAATAACGCGGAGAGAGATACATGGGATTCCTTGAAGGCAAGCGCGCGCTGATCACCGGCGTCGCGAGCAAGCGCTCGATCGCCTGGGGCATCGCGCAGGCGATGCATCGCGAGGGCGCCGAGCTGGCGTTCACTTACCAGGGCGACAAGCTCAAGCCGCGCGTCGCCGAGATGGCGGCGCAACTCGACAGCGATATCGTCCTGCCCCTGGACGTCGCCGACGACGGTCAGATCGAGGACGTCGTAAAGGCCCTGGAAGAACGCTGGGGCCGGCTCGACATCCTGGTGCACGCGATCGGCTTCGCCCCGCGCGAGGCCCTGGCCGGCAGCTATCTCGATAGCGTGACCCGCGAGGCCGCCAGCATCTCCCACGACATCAGCGCGTACAGTTTCGCGGCCCTGGCCAAGGCGGCGCGCCCGCTGTTCGTGGACGGCTCGGCCCTGCTCACGCTGAGCTATCTCGGCGCCGAGCGCGCCGTGCCGGGCTACAACATCATGGGTCCGGCCAAGGCCAGCCTGGAGGCGCACACCCGCTTCATCGCCGCGGACCTGGGCGGCCGCGGCGTGCGCGCCAACGCGATATCCGCGGGTCCGATCAAGACCCTGGCCGCCGCCGGCATCAAGGGCATGCGCACCATGCTCAGCCACGCCGAGGCCAATGCCCCGCTGCGACGCAACGTCAGCATCGAGGACGTGGGCAACGCCGCGGCCTTCCTCTGCTCGGATCTCGCGGCGGGTATCACCGGCGAGACCCTGTACGTGGACGCCGGCTACCACATCATGGGCATGAACGCCGCGATCGAGGACTGACCCCGCCGTGCGGGGCCCGTCCCCGCACGGCCCGCCGGTCTCAAGTAATCCCCGACCCGGCCGTTACAGAGGCGAGGGAGGGCGTTTCGGATGTTCGACACCCGTATGCTGCGCGGTCCGCTGGACCTGCGAGGCCCGCTTTGTCGGGTCACAGTCAAGGCCTTGGCCAGCGGACTGTTGCCGCTCGTCGTAGCCTTGCTGGGCGCTTTCCTCCTGGACCGCTTCGCCGAGATCCAGACCCCGCTGCTGTTACTGCTGCTGGCGGTCTGCTACAGCGCGCTGTCACAGGTACCCGGCGCCGGATTCGTATCGGTGCTGGCCACCTTCGGTCTCAGTATCTGGGTACTCCAGCACCCCGCGAGCCTCCCGCTCATGGTGGACAACGATGTGACCACCACGCTCTACCTGCTGGCCGGCGTGAGCGCCCTGGTCCTGCTCCTGGGCGCCTACCGGGGCCTGCGCCGGGAATCATCGCGCGAGCTGGAGCAGGAACGCCGGCGCAGCGCCGAGGCCCAGAGCACCCTCTACAAAGTGCTGGACCGCATGGGTCCACACATGTTCGTGGCCCTGATGGATACCGAGGGCCGCATCGTCGACGTCAACCGCCCCGCCCTCGCCCTCTCCGATAGCGGCATCGAGGCGCTGCGCGGCAGACCCCTGCCGGTCGCCGGCTGGTGGGATCACGATCCGGCGATGGTGCAGGCGATGGCGGATGCCGTGGCGCGGGCGCGCCTCGGCGACTCCACGCGTTTCGACGCGATCGCCGAGGTGGCCGACGGCCGGCGCCTGCACCTGGATTGCTCCATTCATCCGTTGCCCGACGAGGACGGCAATGTCAGCGGCATCGTCGCGTCGGCCATGTCCGTCGACGAGCGTGAAAAGGCCCGGCGCCGCGCACAGGATCTTCTCGAAATCCTGGAAACCCATTTCGACGCGGCGCCGCTGGCCTGCATCTCGTTCGACAACGATCTGCGGGTGCTGCGCTGGTCGAACACGGCCGCCCGGTTCTGGGGCCAGGACGCCGACACCATTTGCGGCCTGTCGGCTTCGGAGCTGCCGTTCCTGCCGGCGCCGGAACGCGCGCGCCTGGCCGAGGACCTCGGCGCCCTGATCGCGGGCGAGGCGGACACCGGGTCGCGCGAGTTGAGCAGCCTCGGTGCCGACGGCCGACCGCTGGAGGGCGAATGGTTCTATTCCCGGGTCACGCCGGCCGACGACGGCACCTACGTGTTGTGCATGGTCAACGACGCGACCGCGCGCAAACGGGCGGCGCGGGAACGCGACCACAGCGAACGCCTGTTCCGGGGCGTCTTCGACCAGGCCGCAGTGGGTATCGTCCTGGTGGACGACAAGGCCCGACTGGGCCAATCCAACCAGGCTTTCCGCGAGATGACCGGGTACAGCGAGACCGAGATCGCGCGCCTGGACTATTGCGCCATCACCGATCCGGAGGATCAGGCCCAGGCGCGGACACTGGCCGACAAATTCACCGAGCACGGACTCGACAGCTACAGCATCGAACAGCGTTTCAAGCGCAAGGACGGCGAGTCGATCTGGGTGAAACTGTTCGTCTCGCGCCTGCCCGAGACCGATGAGGGCCGCGAGCGCTACATCGCGGTGGCGCAGGACATCGATCAGCGCGTGCGTGCGGTCCAGAACTACCAGCGCCTCAGCGAGGAGCTGGAAGCGGTGGTCGCGGAACGTACCCGGGCCCTGGAACGCACCTCGCAGCGCTGGCGCGAGCGCAACACAGCACTGCTGCGGCTCAACGAGGCCTCCAGCCTGCTGTCCTCCAGCCGCTCGGCCAAGGAGGTGGCGGATATCGCCGCCCGCTATGTGCCCCAGATCTTTCCCGGCACCAGCGGCGCGATCTACCTGAGCGGGCGCCATCCCGGCGATATCCTGCAGCAATCGGCCTGCTGGGGCGACATCCCGGAATTGAGGCGGCCGAGCCTGGAGATCAGCGACTGCTGGGCCCTGCGCCGGGGACAGCTTCACAGCTATGCGCCCGATCAGGCCACGGCCCCGGCCTGCGCGCACATGGCGGATTCGCGGCACGCGAGCCATTGCCTGCCGATCATGGTCGGCGGCCAGGCCACCGGCCTGCTCACCATCGAATACGCGGTGCAGGAAGATACCCCGGAGGACGATACCGCGGCCGACCTGACCCTGTTGCGGGCCCTGAACGAGCAGATGGGCCTGGCGCTGGCCAATCTCCGCCTGAACGAGGATTTGCGCGAACAGGCCATCCGCGACCCGCTCACCGGCCTGTTCAACCGGCGCTGGTTCGAGGAAGAGGTCGCGCGCCTGCTGGCTCACGCCAAGCGGCACGAGACCCCGCTGTCGCTGCTGATCATGGACATCGACCACTTCAAGCGGGTCAACGACGAGCATGGCCATACCGTGGGCGACGACATCCTCTGCCGCGTTGCCAGGCGCATGCAGAGCGAAATGCGCGCCGGCGATCTGGCGGCCCGGCACGGCGGCGAGGAATTCGTGATCGCGTTGCCCGGCCACGACAGCACGGCCGCGATCCGGGTCGCGGAGCGCCTGCGCAGCGTGATCATGTCCACCACCGCCAACGACCCGGACCTGCCGGGAATCACCGTCTCTATCGGCATCGCCGCCTACCCGGCCGACGGGCGCAGCTACAAGGCCATCGTCAAGCACGCGGACGACGCCCTCTACGAGGCCAAGCGCCGCGGCCGCAACCAGGTGCACGTGCACGGCATGACCGTGGCGCGCGCCTTGCCGCTCGGCTCGGATAGCTAGCGGTTCCGAAGGGTGTCGGATTGCCGTGGCGCTACGCTGTCACGAAGAAAAACAATCCGCAGATGACGCGGATGGATACAGATTGCGTTTTGAATCCGTGTCTATCTGAGTAATCCGTGGATGGCCTTCCACTAACCGCCTCGAAAGTATCTGCCGCTCTCGCAACCCACCAGCGCCCGATACGTATTTCAAAAGGACAAGACTGGCGCTAATCGGCGTTCATCCGCGGCTAACCTCTTCCGGCCACAGGCACAAAAAACCCCGGCCCGTTTCCGGGCCGGGGTTTCGAGGACCGCGCCGGGACGAGCCGGCGGCGGACGCTAGAGCTTTTCCTTGATCCGGGCGGACTTGCCGCTGCGCTCGCGCAGGTAATAGAGCTTGGCGCTGCGGACGTCACCGCGGCGCTTGACCTGGATCTCGGCGAGCTGCGGCGAGAAGGTCTGGAAGACGCGCTCCACGCCCTCGCCGTGGGAGACCTTGCGCACCGTGAAGGCCGAGTTCATGCCGCGGTTGCGCTTGGCGATGACCACGCCCTCGAAGGCCTGCAGTCGCTCGCGCTCGCCCTCCTTCACGCGGACCTGGACAACCACGATGTCGCCCGGCCCGAAATCGGGCACCGTCTTGTTCTGCTGCTCGGCTTCCAGCTCCCGGATGATGTCGCTCATGATCTTGAATCCTGTTGCCTCGTGGGCGCCGGACGTCGGCGCACTTGCGGTGGCGGCCACGGCCGTGGACCGGCCGGAAAGCCGCGCATTATAACGGGTCGCGCGGCTATTGCGAACCACCCGTCTCGCGAATGAACTCGTGCAGCAGCTCCCGCTGGCGTTCCGTGAGCGTCAGCCCTTCCAGAAGATCGGGACGGCGCAGCCAGGTGCGCCCCAATGCCTGCTTCTCGCGCCAGCGGGCGATCGCGGCATGATCCCCGGATAACAGGACTTCCGGCACGGCCACGTCGTCCAGGCCGGCCGGCCGGGTGTAATGCGGGTGGTCGAGCAGGCCGGCCGAGAACGAGTCCTCGGCCGCGGAGTCGGCATCGCCCAGGGCGCCCGGCAGCAGTCGCGCCACCGCATCCACCACCAGCATCGCCGGCAGTTCGCCGCCGCTGAGCACGACATCGCCGATCGACAACTCCAGGTCGACATCCGCGGCCATGAAGCGCTCGTCGATACCCTCGTAGCGCCCGCAGACGAGGATCGCGCCGGGCCCGGCGGCCAGGCGCGCCGCCCAGGCCTGGTCGAAGCGTTCGCCCTGGGGCGTGAGGGCGATGACCGGGGCACCGTCCCCGCCCCGGGCGTCGCGCGCACGCGCCAGGCTCCGCCGCAAGGGCGGCGCCTGCATCACCATGCCGGGGCCACCCCCGAACGGCCGGTCGTCCACGCTGCCGTGGCGGTTGCCGGCGTCCTCGCGCGGATTCCAGGTGGCCAGATCCAGGAGACCTCGATCCACCGCGCGGCCCGTGACACCGTAGCCGGCGACCGCGGCGACGAAATCCGGGAACAGGGTGAGGATGTCGAAGCGCATCTTTTTTAGGGTGTGATGGGCGATCGGTGATTCGTGATTGGCAGCATCGAATCACCAATCACCGATCACGAATCACCAATCGGGAAGCCAGTCTACCGTGATCCGCCCCGCCGCGAGGTCGACGTCGTCGACGATGACGCCGGGCACGAAAGGGATCAGGCGTTCGCGCTCGCCGTTCACTACCAGGACGCCGTGGACGCCGGTGTCCATCATGTGCGAGACGGTGCCGAGCTCGTCGCCTTCGCGGTTGACCACGCGCAGGCCCAGCAAATCGGCCCAGTAGTATTCGCCTTCCGGCAGCGGCGGGAGGTCGTCGCGGTCCACGGCGATGTCGCAGCCGACGAGGGCCGCCGCTTCGTCGCGGTCGTCTATGGGATCACCGTCCGCCGGGGCCAGCCGCGCCACCAGGCCCTTGCCCTGGACACGGCCCTCGACGAGACGCATCGGCCGCGACTCGCCGTCGCGGCCGACATGCCAGAGGGGAAAATCGAGGATATTAGCGGCCGGGTCGGTATAGGAATAGACCTTGACCCAGCCGCGCACGCCGAACAGCCCGTTGATGCGGCCCAGCAGGACCGTGCCGGACCCGGCGGTCATGGCCGGCGGGTCAGGCCTTGTCGGCGTCGCCGCCCTCGTCCGCGTCCGCCGCCTGACCGGCGTCGGACTCGTCGGCGGCCTTGGCCTCGGGCTCCTCGGCCTCGGCGGCGGGCGCGGCCTCAGCCTCGGCTTCGGGCGCCTTGGCCTCGGGCTCGGGCGCCTTCTCCGGCGCCGGCTTGTCCTTGGGCTTGCTCTGCGGCGGGGCGGCGCGCTGCGGCGCGGTCTCCTCGCCGTGGCGGTTGAAGTGCTTGAGCAGGTTCAGCACCCGCTCGGAGGTCTGGGCGCCCTTCTCCTGCCAGTGCTGGATGCGCTCCACGTCCAGGCGCAGCGGCACTTCGCCGCCGATCGCGACCGGATTGAAGAAACCGACACGTTCGATGTAGCGACCGTCGCGACGGTTGCGCTTGTCGGTAACCACCACGTGGTAAAAGGGCCGCTTTTTCGCGCCGCCCCGGGCGAGCCGAATCTTGACCATATGCCTTACTTGCGAATCCTATTGGACGAACCCGCCGCCGGCGGGCCGATGACGCGCGGAGACCACCATCCCGCGCGGGAGAACGCGCATTGTACGGTTTTTGCGCGAAATGTGAAGTCAACCGTGATCGAGGGCGCTCAACCCATGCCCGGCGGCAGCCCGCCGCCCTGGGCCTGCATCGCCCGCATCATCTTGCGCATGCCGCCCTTGGAGAACTTTTTCATCATCTTCTGCATCTGCATGTGCTGCTTGAGCAGACGATTGACGTCCTGGACCTGCGTCCCCGAGCCGCTGGCGATGCGGCGCTTGCGGCTGGCCTTGATCACCGCCGGGAAACGGCGCTCGTGCGGGGTCATGGAATCCATGATCGCCAGCATCCGGCGCAACTGACCCTCGTCGGCCATGGCGCCGGCCCCCTTGGGCAACTGACCGGCGCCGGGCATCTTCTCCATCAGCGACCCGAGCCCGCCCATGGACTGCATCTGCCGCAACTGCGCGGCCAGATCGTCGAGATCGAAGCCCTTGCCCTTCTTGAGCTTGGCCGCGAGCTTCTCGGCCTCGTCGCGGTCGACGTTGCGCTCGGCCTCCTCGACCAGGGACAGAACGTCGCCCATGCCCAGGATCCGGGAGGCGATGCGGTCCGGATGGAAGGGCTCCAGGGCGTCCAGCTTCTCGCCCGACCCCAGGAACTTGATCGGCCGTCCGGTCACGTGCCGCACCGATAGCGCGGCGCCGCCGCGGGCGTCGCCGTCCACCTTGGTCAGGACCACGCCGGTCAGCGGCAGGGCCTCGCCGAAGGCGGCGGCCGTGCGGGCCGCGTCCTGGCCGGTCATCGAGTCGACCACGAACAGGGTCTCGGCCGGCGTCAGCGCCGCGTGCAGGCGGCCGATCTCGTCCATCATCGCGTCGTCGATGCCGAGACGGCCGGCGGTATCCACGATCAGCACGTCGTAGAAGCCCTTGCGGGCCCGCTCCAGGGCGTCGCGGGCGATCGCCTCGGGTTTCTGGTCGCCGCGGCTGGGGAAGAAATCCACCCCGACCTGCCCGGCGACGTTCTCGAGCTGGTCGATCGCCGCCGGACGATAGACGTCGCAGGACACAACCAAAACCTGCTTGTTCTCGCGCTCGCGCAGATAGCGCGCCAGCTTGCCGGTGGTGGTGGTCTTACCCGAGCCCTGCAGGCCCGCCATCAGGATCACCGCCGGCGGCTGCGTACGCAGATCGAGGCCGGCACTCTCCGCCCCGAGGGCTTCCGTGAGCTGCTCGCGTACGACCTTGATCAGCGCCTGGCCGGGCGTGAGGCTCTGCATCACCTCCGTGCCCACGGCGCGTTCTCGCACGCGGTCCACGAAATCCTTCACCACGGGCAGGGCGACGTCGGCCTCGAGGAGCGCCATGCGCACCTCGCGCAGGGTCGACTTGATGTTGTCCTCGGTGAGGCGGCCGCGCCCGCTCAGGTGCTTGAGGCTACGGTTGAGGCGGTCGCTGAGGCTTTCGAACATGGGGAACCGGGGGGTTTGCGGTGATCGGTAATCGTCCGGTGCATTATAACGTGCCGCCGACTTCCCCGGCGCCCGGCCCTGTGCGACTATGTCCGCCCCCATGGACGCACTATCGCCACTACTCGTATTCGCGGCCGTGGTCGCCTACGCGGGCGCCGCGCTGGCCACCTGGCGGCACATGCGCGACAACGGCGCCCTGTGGCCGGCGCGGACGCTAAGCGCCCTGGCGCTGGCCCTGCACCTCGTGCTCCTGGGGCATATCGCCATTCGCCACGGCGGCCTCTCGATCGGCGTCGGCGGGGCGTTGTCCCTGTTCGCCTGGCAGGCGGCGCTGCTGTTGTGGCTGTTTTCGCTGCGGCAGCCGGTGGCGGCCCTGGGTCTGGCGGTATACCCGGTGGCCGCCGCCTGCGTGGTCGCGGACGCCCTGCTGCCCCGCGGCAACCCCGCCACCGCCGCCCTGGCCTGGC
Organism: Salinisphaera sp. PC39; assembly: GCF_040361335.1. Taxonomy (NCBI): domain Bacteria; kingdom Pseudomonadati; phylum Pseudomonadota; class Gammaproteobacteria; order Salinisphaerales; family Salinisphaeraceae; genus Salinisphaera; species Salinisphaera sp. PC39. The sequence continues at coordinate 46,204 of NZ_APNM01000005.1, forward strand.
CGATCCAGACCCATATCCTGCTTTCCCTGCTGGCCTACGGTCTGCTCACACTGGGCGCGGTACAGGCGCTGGCGCTGGCGATCCAGCATCGCCAACTCCACGACCGGCGACCGCGCGGGCCGGTGGCGGCGCTGCCCGCGCTGCAGACCATGGAAACCCTGCTGTTCCGGCTGCTTGCCGCGGGCTTCTTCCTGTTGTCCCTGGCGATCCTGTCCGGCGTGCTCTTCGTGGAAGACCTGTTCGCGCAGCACCTGGTGCACAAGACGGTGCTCTCCCTGGCCGCCTGGCTCGCCTTCGCGATCCTGCTCTGGGGACGCTGGCGTTTCGGCTGGCGCGGACGCGTGGCCGTGCGCTGGACGCTGAGCGCCTACGGCGCCCTGATCCTGGCCTATTTCGGCAGCAAACTCGTGCTGGAATGGCTATTGGGACGCCACTGGTAGCCAGGTCCCGCTTGACACCCCGCTAGCGCCGACAGTACACAGAACGTCCATACGCACGAGGCGCGTCGGTTCTTGAACGAAATCCCACTGCCGTACCTGTTCGGCGCCCTGGCCCTGTTGCTGGTCCTCTCCGGCTTCTTCTCCGGCTCCGAGACGGGGCTGATGACCCTCAACCGCTACCGCCTCCAGCACCTGGCGAAGACCGGCCATGGCGGCGCCCGCCGCGCGTCCCGGTTGCTCGAGCGTCCGGATCGGCTGATCGGCGTGATCCTGCTCGGCAACAACCTGGTGAACATCGCCGCCTCGGCGGTGGCGACGGTGATCGGTATCCGGCTCTACGGCGACCTGGGCGTGCTCGGCGCCACGGTGGCGCTGACCGTGATCGTGCTGATCTTCTCCGAGGTCACGCCCAAGACCCTGGCCGCGCTGCACCCGGAGCGCATCGCCTTCCCGGCCTCCTACGTCTACGGCCCCCTGCTTCGGACCTTCGCGCCGCTGGTCTATGTGATCAACTGGATCGCCAACGGCATCCTGAGGCTGTTCCGGGTCTCGCCGGAGGATGCCGCGGCCCACAACCTGAGCAGCGAGGAACTGCGCACGGTGGTCACGGAAGCCGGCGCCATGATCCCGCGCCGCCACCAGCAGATGCTGCTGTCGATCCTGGACCTGGAGAAGGCGACGGTCGAGGACATCATGGTGCCGCGCAACGAGATCGTCGGCATCGATATCTCGGAGGACTGGGACAGCATTCTGCAGCAGCTCGTGCACAACGAGCACACGCGCCTGCCCATCTACGACGGCTCCATCGACGGGCTTCAAGGCATCGTCCACCTGCGGCGGGTGCTGGCGCTCATCGCCGAGGGCGCGCTCGACAAGGAACGGCTCCTGTCGCTGGCGCGCGAGCCCTACTTCGTGCCGGAGAGCACGCCGCTCACCCAGCAACTGCTGAACTTCCAGAACCAGCGGCGCCGGATCGGCTTCGTGGTCGACGAGTACGGCGATATCCAGGGCCTCGTGACCCTGGAGGACATCCTGGAAGAGATCGTCGGCGAGTTCACGACCGACCCCGCGACCCGGGCCAAGAACGTCTACATGGACGCCGACGACAGCTATCTGGTCGACGGTTCCGTGACCCTGCGCGCCCTGAACCGCGCGATGGGCTGGAAACTGCCGCTGGACGGCCCCAAGACCCTCAACGGCCTGATCCTGGAGCACCTGGAGGCGATCCCGCAGCCCGGCACCAGCCTCCGGATCAACAACTATGTCCTGGAGATCGCCCAGACCCGCGCCAACGCGGTCAAGACCGTGCGCGTCCGCCCCACCAAAGGCAAGGCCAAGGTCCGCGGCGACTGAGATACGCTCAGAGGGCGTCAAGCGCCTCCGAAAGCCGCTTGACCGGGATCACGCGGATGCCGGCATCCCGTCCTTTCCGCGGGGCATTGGCGGCCGGCACGATGGCTCGCTCAAAGCCGTGCTTGGCGGCCTCGCGCAGCCGCTCCTCGCCGCCGGGCACCGGCCGCACTTCGCCCGCCAGACCCAGCTCGCCGAACGCCACCAGTCCCTGCGGCAGCGGCTTGTCCCGAAAGCTGGACAGGGCCGCCAGCACGATCGGCAGGTCGGCCGCGGTCTCGTGCACCCGCATGCCGCCGACCACGTTGACGAACACATCCTGATCGCTCAGGCCGATGCCGCCGTGGCGGTGCAGGACCGCGAGCAGCATGGCCAGCCGGCCGGCATCCGGGCCCAGGGCCACGCGCCGGGGATTGTGCAGGTGGGAGTCGTCGACCAGGGCCTGGACCTCCACCAGCAACGGGCGCGTGCCCTCGCGGGCCACCATCACCACGCTGCCGGCCACCGCCGCCTCGTGCCGGGACAGGAAGATGGCCGAGGGATTGGCCACCTCCTTGAGTCCGGTGTCGGTCATCGCGAACACGCCCAGCTCGTTGACCGCCCCGAAGCGGTTCTTGACCGCGCGGATCACCCGGTAGCGGCTGGCGGTCTCGTCCTGGAAATAGAGCACCGTATCCACCATGTGCTCCAGCACCCGCGGTCCGGCGATGGTGCCCTCCTTGGTGACATGCCCCACCAGCACCAGGGCGGTGCCCGTGGTCTTGGCGTGCCGTACCAGCGCCGCCGCCGACTCGCGGAGCTGCGAGACCGATCCGGGCGCCGAGGTCAGGGTCTCGGTGAACACCGTCTGAACGGAGTCCACCACCATGAGCTGCGGCTGCTCCGCCCCCGCCAGCGCGACGATCCGCTCCACGCAGGTCTCCGCCAGTACCGCCAGCTCCCCGGTGGGCAGCCCCAGGCGCTGGGCGCGCAGGTGGACCTGCTCGAGGGATTCCTCGCCGGTGACATAGAGCCCGCGCAGGCGGGGCTGGGTGCTGGCGAGCATCTGCTGCAGCAGCGTGGACTTGCCGATGCCGGGGTCGCCGCCGATCAGGGTCACCGAGCCGGGCACCAGGCCGCCGCCGAGGACCCGGTCGAGTTCGGCCAGGCCGGTGCCGGTACGGGGTGTCTCCTCGGGCGCCACGTCGCGCAGCAGACGCACCCGCGCCTCGCCGGCGTAACCGATCCGGCCGCGGCCCTTCGCCGCCGCGCCGCTGGCGGCCACGCCCTGCTCCACCAGGCTGTTCCAGGCGCCGCAGTCCGGGCACTGGCCCGCCCACTTGGGCTGCTGGGCCCCGCACTGGTCGCACACGAACACGGTCTTGGCCTTGGCCATGCGATTCCCGCTCCCGGATACCGAGCCGGCATTGTACTAGGGCCTGTTAACAGGCCCTGTGCCTACGGCGCAGTTGCGGTTACGCTAGGCGGCTATCCGACAAGGGGGAAGGCATGAACCGAAGCGACGTCGAATTCCAGAGCAACGGCACCCTCTGCCGCGCCTGGCACTACCACCCCGCCAGCGACGATTTCACCGGCCCGAACGGCGCCCCCTGCGTGGTGATGGCGCATGGGTTCGGTGGTACCCGGAACGCCGGCCTGGAGCCCTATGCCGAGGCCTTCTCGAACGCCGGTCTCAATGTCCTGTTGTTCGACTATCGCTATTTCGGCGATTCCGACGGCGAACCGCGCCAGTTGCTCTCGGTGTCGCGCCAGCTCGAGGACTGGGCCGCGGCGATCGGTTGCGCCCGCGCCCTGGACGGCGTGGACGCCCAACGGGTGGCGCTCTGGGGCAGCTCCTTCTCCGGCGGTCATGTGATCGTGGCCGCGGCGCGCGACGGCAACATCGATGCCGTGACCTCCCAGGGACCGATGATGGACGGCCTCGCCGCCCTCACCAATATCATCGGCTACGCCGGTATCGGTCAGGCCCTGAAGATGACCTGGGCCGGGCTGCGCGACCTCGGCCGCTCGCTGAGCGGCCGCGACCCCTACCGTATCCCGATCATCGCCGAGCCCGGCGGCTTCGCCGCCATGACCTCGCACGACGCGCTATCCGGCTTCGGCGCCATCCTGCCGGAAGGCTGGCGCAACGAGTTCTGCGCCCGAGCCGGCCTGACCCTGGGGCTGTACCGACCGATCCGCCAGGTACCCAAACTCAACTGCCCCACCCTGGTCCAGGTCTGCGACCGCGACTCGGTGGCGCCGGCCGACGCCGCCGCCAAGGCCGGCGACCTGAACGAGCTGGTGGAGGTCGTGCACTACGACATCGGGCACTTCGATATTTATATCGGCGAAGGCTTCAAGCGCTCCAGCCAGGACCAACTCAAGTTCTATCGCGAACACTTGATGGGGTCGAAGTAGGTTTCTTTTACTAACCACAGAGACACAGAGAACACAGAGCGTTAAGCGTCAAAACACAAAAGCATGAAGGAATGCGTATTTGGGGAACAGGACACCCAGTCTTTCTGCCTTTTTTGTCAACGCGTTTTTGTCTCTGTGCCCTCTGTGTCTCTGTGGTTAGTTACTGATCATCTTTCAGAGTCGATATAGACGAACTCGACCCGGTTCGTCAGCCGGCAGAACAGTTCGTAGGCGATGGTGCCGGCCGCCGCCGCGACCTCGTCGACGGGCAGTCCCTCGCCCCAGAGCGTCGCCTCGTCGCCGACCTCGGCCTCGGGGCAATCGCGCAGATCCACGGTGATCAGGTCCATGGAGACACGCCCCACCAGCGGCACGCGCTTGCCGTGGACCAGCACGGGCGTGCCCGAAGGCGCATGCCGCGGATAGCCGTCGCCGTAGCCGATGGCGACGAGCCCCACGGGCATGTCCTCCGGCGCCCGCCAGGTGGCGCCATAGCCGATCGCCTCGCCGGCGGCCACCGACTTGCGCGCCACCAGCGGCGCGGTCAGCGTCATCGCCGGCCGCAGATCGAGCGACGGACCGTCGCGTCCCAGCAGCGGCGAGGCGCCGTAGAGCATGATCCCGGGTCGCACGTTGTCGGCATGGCTGTCGGGCCAGGCCAGGATGCCGGCGGAATTGGCGATGGACCGTTCCCCCGGCAGGTCGCCCAGCGCCGCATGGAAACGCCGGACCTGGGTCATGGTCGCGGGATCGTCGGGGTCGTCGGCACAGGCCAGGTGGGTCATCCAGCCCGCCAGACGGACTGCCGGCAGCGCGGCCAGGCGACGGTGGAGCGCGCCGGCCTCCTCCGCGGGAAAGCCGAGACGGTTCATGCCGGTATCCAGCTTGATCCAGACCTCGAGACCCTGGCCCCCATGGGCTGCCAGCGCCGCCAACTGGGTGGCGTCGTGCAGCACCGGTTGCAGGCCATGCTCGGCGCAAGCCGTCAGGTCCGCGACACCGCGGATGGCCGAAAGCACGATCAGTGGTTTGCTGACGCCCGCCCACCGCAACTGCAGCGCCTCGTCGACGGTGGCGACCGCGAAAGCGTCCGCGTCGGCGAGGGCCGTGACCACGTGAAAGGCACCATGCCCGTAGGCATCGGCCTTGATCGCGGCAACGACCCGACAACCCGGCGCGCAGGCCCGTACGCGCGCCAGGTTGTGGCGCAGGGCCGCGGCGTCGACGGTGGCGCGGACGCGGCTCACGGCCGGTGGTTCGTGGCCGGGGAAATCCCCCCTATCCCCCCTTTTTCAAAGGGGGGAACGAAGGCACGAGTTCGCCTCCGCCTTTCGTAAAGGGGGATCGAGGGGGATTTCGCCGGTTCCGCCCTTGCGAGACACAGGGCCGGCGCCGCGGTCCGATCAGGCAACCCCCTAGCCACCGATCGGTTCCAGGTCGTCGTCGTAGTGGTCCTGGAGGTTCTCGAAGCGGGTGAAATGGCCCAGGAACGCGGTGCGGCACGTGCCCAGCGGGCCGTTACGCTGCTTGCCGATGATGATCTCGGCCACGCCCTTGTCGTCGCTGTCCTCGTTGTAGACCTCGTCGCGGTAGATGAACACGATGACGTCGGCGTCCTGCTCGATACCGCCGGACTCGCGCAGATCGGACATGCGCGGTCGCTTGTTGTCGCGCTGCTCCACGCTGCGGTTGAGCTGCGAGAGCGCGATCACCGGCACATCCAGCTCCTTGGCCAGGGCCTTGAGATTGCGGGAGATCTCGGAGATCTCGTTGGTCCGGTTCTCGCGCGTGCCGGGCACCTGCATGAGCTGGAGATAGTCGACCACGATCAGGCCGATGTCGTGCTCGCGCTTGAGGCGGCGCGCACGGGCGCGCAGCTCGGTGGGCGACAACGCGGGGGTGTCGTCCACGAACAGCTTGGCGTTCTCGTTCATGATCGCGATCGCCGAGGTGATCCGCGGCCAGTCCTCGTCGTCGAGCTGACCGCTGCGCAGCCGGCCCTGGTCGACCCGCCCCCAGGACGAGATCATGCGCATCACGAGTTGCTCGGCGGACATCTCCATCGAGAACACCGCCACCGGTACCCGCTCCTTGATGGCGACGTTCTCGACGATGTTCATCGAAAAGCTCGTCTTGCCCATCGACGGCCGGCCGGCGACGATGAGCAGATCCGACGGCTGCAGGCCGTTGGTGAGCTCGTCGAACTTGTTGAGACCGGTGGCCAGGCCGGTGAACTTACCCTGGTTCTCGTACAGGTATTCGATGCGCTCGACGGCGCGCGTAAGCAGGTCGCCGAGGCCGGCCACGGCGGTGCCGCCGCTGCGGCCGCGCTCGGCGATGGCGAAGATGCGCTTCTCGGCCTCGTCGAGGATGTCCGAGGCACTGCGGCCCTCGGCGGTGAAACCCAGCTCGGTGATCGCGGTGCCGGCGCCGATGAGCTGCCGCGTGACCGAGCGTTCGCGCACGATCTCCGCATAGGCGCGGATATTGGCGGCGCTCGGGGTGTCGGCCGCGAGATTGCCGATGTAAGTCGCGCCCCCGGCCTTGTCGAGCAGGTCGCGGCTGCGCAGCCACTCCGTGAGCGTGACCACGTCCCGTGGCTGGCCTGTGTCCGCCAGGTCGGCCAGACCCCGGAACAGCAGGCGATGATCCTCGCGGTAGAAATCCTCCTCGCTCAGGCGGCCCGCGATCTCATCCCAGGCGTCCTCGGCGAGCATCAGTCCGCCGAGCACGGATTGCTCGGCTTCCAGGGAATGCGGTGGCAGTTTGCTCTCGGCCATCTGGGGCACTGTCGGACGTGGCGGTTGTGGGGCACTCGCGCCGCGGTAAAGGCGTGCGGCGCGGTCGCGGCCGGGTCAGTTTAGCAGGGCCGCGACGATGGCGTGCGGGTGCCGGAAACGACGACGCCGCCCGCAGGCGGCGTCGTCTGTCCACCGGCCGGAAACCCCGGATCAGGCCTTGTCGGCCTCCTCGTCGTCCGGCGCCTCGGACGCCTCCTCGGCTTCCGTTTCCCCGGTCTCGTCGGCCTCGGCCGCGGCCTCCGCCGTCTCCGCCTCGGTCTGCTCGGCCTCTTCGGGCTCGGCGGCCCGCTCGGGCGGCATGTTGATGCCCAGGTCGGTGAGCTGGGCGACCACCACCTCGATCTCGGTCTCGACCTCGGCGTGCAACTGGATCACCGCCTGGAAACGACCGATGGTGCGCAACGGGCCGTCGGGCAGGACCACCTCGCGAGCGTCCAGCTCGTGGCCTTCCTCGGCGACCGCGTCCACGATCTCCTGCGGACCGACGGAGCCGTAGAGCTTGCCCTCGTCGCTGGCGCGCATGGCCACGACGAAGCTGCTCCCGCCGAGTTTCTCGGCGCGGCCGCGGGCGCGGTCGAGCCGCTCCTGCGAGGCCGCCATCAGCTCGGAGCGGCGCGCCTCGAAGACCTTGATGTTCTCGGGCGTGGCCGGCAACGCGTAGCCCTTGGGTACCAGGAAGTTGCGCCCGTAGCCGGGCCGCACCTTCACCTGGTCGCCGAGATCGCCCAGGTTGCGGACTTTCTGCAACAGGATGACTTGCATGGACGGCTCCTAGGGCGAATGGCGGTCGGTGTACGGCAGCAGCGCCAGGTAGCGCGCCCGCTTGACCGCCGTGGAAAGCTGGCGCTGATAGCGCGCCGCGGTGCCGGTGATGCGGCTGGGGACGATCTTGCCGGTCTCGGTGATGTACTGCTTGAGGGTCTCGATATCCTTGTAATCGATCTCCTCGACACCCTCGGCGGTGAAACGGCAATAACGTCGACGTCGGAAGAAACGAGCCATGGTTACGCTCCCGTGTTCGCGGCGGATTTGCCCTCGCCCTCGGCCTTCTTGGCCAGCGGGGACGGCTCGGTGTCGGCCTTGGGCCGGGCGACGCAGAGGTAACGCAGCACCGCATCGTTGAACCGGAAGGTGCCCTCGAGTTCCTCGCGCGCGGCCTGGCCGCACTCGACGTTCATGAGCACGTAGTGCGCCTTGTGGATCTTCTGGATCGGGTAGGCGAGCTGGCGGCGACCCCAGTCCTCGAGGCGATGCACCTTGCCGCCGTCCTCTTCGATCATGCCGCGATACTTCTCGATCATCGCGGGCACCTGTTCACTCTGGTCCGGGTGGACCAGGAAGACGATCTCGTAATGTCGCATGTGCGCTCCTTACGGTTTGACAGCCCCCGGCGGCATCGCCGTGGAGCAAGGAGTCCGCGGCGCCCGAAGGGCCGCGAGGCGCGGGAGTTTAGCAGCTTCCGGTTTCCGGTTTCCAGTTCCCGTCTCCCGTTTCCAACCGGCCGGTGCCTGCCTCGCCCCTGGAGCCGGCACCGCCCTTTGATGGCTAGCCCGTCCCCCGCTGCCGCAGCGCCTCGAACAGGCAAACCCCGGTGGCCACGGAAACGTTCAGGCTCGCCACCCCGCCGCCGGCCATGGGGATCGCCGCCAGCAGGTCACAGGTCTCGCGGGTAAGGCGGCGCATGCCGCCGCCCTCGCCGCCCAGCACCAGTACCAACGGCCCCTTGAGATCGACCGCGTGAATGGTGGCGGGCGCGTCGGCGGCCGTGCCCACGACCCAGAGACCGTCCGCCTGAAGGCGCTTCAAGGTCCGCGCCAGGTTGGTCACACGCACCAGCGGCACGACCTCGGCACCGCCGGCCGCGACCTTGCGCGCCGCCGGGGTCAGCCCCGCGGCCCGGTCCTTGGGCACGATCACCGCGGTCACGCCGGCCGCCGCGGCGCTGCGCAGGCAGGCACCCAGGTTGTGCGGGTCCTGCACGCCGTCCAGCGCCAGCACCAGGGGCGCATCCACGGCCGCGAGCAGGCCGTCCAGGGCCGCCTCGTCCAGCGGCTCGGCCGGCGCGACCAGCGCCACCACGCCCTGGTGATCCACATCCGGGGATAGGTCATCCAGCTCCCCGGCCGGTACGGACGCCATCGGCACGCCGGCGAGTTCCGCTCGCTCGCGTAGCCCGCGTGCGCGGGCGTCGTCGCGGCCGTCGCGCATCAGCACGCGCTCCACGGGCCGGCCCGCGGCCAGGGCCGCGGTCACGGCATGCCAGCCGGCGATGGGCACGGATTCGGACACGGTCTCGCTCCTCTCCAAACAAAACACCCCTCCCCCGCGCACGGGGGAGGGGTCGGTGGCCGGGTATGAGCGGTCGATCAGGAGCCGAGGTACGGCGGCGCCTCGAACGCCTGCTTCTCCTGGCCCTCGACGATGGGCTTGACCACGATGTCCACGCGACGGTTGCGCGCGCGGCCGGCCTTGGTGTCGTTGCTCGCGATGGGCTCGCTCTCGCCGCGACCCCAGGTCACCATGCGCGAGGACGACACGCCCTGGCTCGACAGGTACTTCGCCACCGCGCTGGCGCGTTTCTCGGAGAGCTTCTGGTTGTACTCGTCCGAGCCGGTGCTGTCGGTGTGGCCGACCACGTGCACCGCGGTCTTCTCGTAGTCCTTGAAGACGTTGGCGATCTTGTCGAACGTGGACTGGGCCTCGAACGACAGCTCGGCGCTGTCGACGGCGAAGGAGTAGTCGCTGGCCACGCCCACGCGCAGGGCGTTGCCGCCCATGCGGGTGATGTAGAGCTCCTCGCGGGCCTGCTCCGCCGCCAGCCGCTCCTGCAGCTCGGCGTGCTGCTTGTCCATGTAGCGGCCGACGCCGGCGCCGGCCAGCGCACCCACCGCGGCGCCCACGTACTTGCCTTCCTCGTCGTTCACTTGGTGACCGATCACCGCGCCGGTGACCGCGCCCACCGCGGCGCCGATCTTGGTCCGGCGGTTGGGATCGTCCGCGCAGGCGGACAGGATCAGGGCCCCCGAGAGCACGGTCACAATGCCGATTCTATTCATCTTTTGCCTCCACTCCGTTTGCCTCGCTTGCGACGGCCCTTGCCACCTTCGCGGCGCTCGGCCGTCATCGGCTCGAAATCGATCTTGCGTTCGTCCAGGTCCACCCTGGCGACTTTCACGCGCATCCTATCAGCGAGTCTATGAACGATACCTGAACGCTCGCCGCGCAGGCAGTGCGCCGCCGGATCGAAGTGGTAGAAATCGTTGGACAGGCTGGACACGTGCACCAGGCCGGTGGCGTAGATGCCGTCGAGCTCCACGAACAGCCCGAACGCGGTCACGCCCACGATGGTGCCGTCGAACACCTCGCCGATGTGATCGCGCATGTACTCGCACTTGAGCCAGTCGTCGACGTCGCGCGTGGCCTCGTCGGCGCGCTGCTCGGCCGCCGAGCAGGCGGCGCCGAGCTGCTCCATGTCGGCGCGGCCGTAATCGAAGTCCACCGGCTTGCGGCGGGCGTGCACGTGTTTGATCGCCCGATGCACCAGCAGGTCCGGATAGCGCCGGATGGGTGAGGTGAAGTGGGCGTAATGCTCCAGCGCCAGACCGAAATGCCCTTCGTTGTCGGGGCTGTATACCGCCCGCGAGAGCGTGCGCAGCAGCACGGTCTGGACCAGGTGCTCGTCGTCGCGGCCGCGGACCTGCTCGATCACCCGGGCGAAGTGCTCGGCCTGCGGCTTGTCGCCGCCGCCCAGACCCAGGCCGCGCTCAGCGAGGAACTCGCGCAGCTCGGCAAGCCGGTCGGCTTCGGGGGCCGTATGCACACGGTACAGCATGGGCATCTTCGCGCGCGTGAGATGCTTCGCGGTGGCCACGTTGGCCGCGATCATGCACTCCTCGATCAGGCGATGGGCGTCATTGCGGACCACCGGCTCGATACGCTCGATCTTGCGCTGCTCGTTGAACACGATCCGGGTCTCGGTGGTCTCGAAATCGATCGCGCCGCGCTGCCGCCGGGCCTTGGCCAGCACCTGGTAGAGATCGTGCAGCGTACCCAGGCGCTCGGCCACGTCCCGACGGGAACCGCCACGAGCCTTGGGATCCTCGATCAGGGCCGCGGCCTCCTCGTAGGTCAGGCGCGCGTGCGAACGCATGACCGCCGGATAGAAGCGGCTGCGGGTGGTCTTGCCGCGCTTGTCGATGCGCATCTCGCAGACCACGCATAGGCGGTCGACGTCGGGATTCAGTGAGCACAGGCCGTTGGATAGCGCCTCCGGCAGCATCGGCACGACATGCTCCGGGAAATAGACCGAGGTACCGCGCCGGCGGGCCTCGTCATCCAGGGCGGAGCCCGGCTCCACATAGGCGGAGACGTCGGCGATGGCGACGTACAGCGTCCAGCCGCTGCGCCGGGGTTCCGCGTAGACGGCGTCGTCGAAGTCCTTGGCATCGGCGCCGTCGATGGTCATCAGCGGCAGGTCGCGCAGATCCTCGCGGCCACGCCGGTGCGAGTCCGGCACCTCGTCGCCGATCGCTTCGGCCTCGGCCAAGGTCTCGTCGGGCCAACGGAAGGGGATGCCGTGGGCACGCACGGCGATGTCGATCTCCATGCCGGGCGCCATGTGCTCGCCCAGGATCTCGACCACCTCCCCTATCGGCTGGCTGCGCTTGCCGGGCTGCTCCACCAGCTCGACCGTCACGATCTGACCGTCCTCGGCGTCACCGCGCAGTTTTTCGGGGACCAGGATGTCGTGCGAGATACGGGTGTTGTCGGGGATCACGATGCCGACATCCATCTCGCGCGTGTAGCGGCCGACGATCCGGCTCTGCGCGCGCTCCAGGATTTCCACCAGCCGCCCCTCGCGCCGGCCCTTGTGGTCGGTACCGACGATGCGCACCACGGCCCGGTCGCCGTGGAACAGCGAACGCATCTGGCGCGGATTCAGGAATACGTCGTCGCTGCCTTCGTCCGGCTGCAGGAAACCGAAGCCGTCGCGGTGTCCCTGCACCCGGCCGCGCACCAGATCCATGCTGTCGATCGGACCGAGCGCGCCCTTGCGGTTCTCGATCAACTGACCGTCGCGCAGCATCGCCGAGATGCGGTGCTGCAGAGGTTCGATATCGTCCTCGTCCAGCCGGTAGAGATCCTGGATCTGCCGGCGACTCATGGGGCTGCCATGCGCGGCAAGGTCCTTGAGGATCAGGGTGCGGCTGGGGATCGGCCGCCGATACTGCGATTTCTCGCGGCTGTATTCCGGGTCGCGCTTGCGCCAGTCTCCGGGCGATTTAGCCGATTTCGGCAAAACATTCTCCTGTCATGGATTCGTGTCCGGCGGCGTTGACAAACCCGCGCCGGGCCTATAGATTTCGCCTCGCCATTGCCGAGGTGGCGGAATTGGTAGACGCGCTAGCTTCAGGTGCTAGTGGGCGAAAGCCCGTGGAGGTTCAAGTCCTCTCCTCGGCACCAACTCCAGCCCCGGTGTCTCTATTGACGCCGGATCAGGAGCCTGGAGTTTGTCCGCCTCCCCTGTGATCGACTCCCCGACCCAGCGTCGAACAGAGCGTATCGCATTCAGCGTATCGACAATCCAGAGCCCCGGTGTCTCTATTGACGCCGGATCAGGAGCCTGGAGTTTGTCCGCCTCCCCCGTGATCGACTCCCCGACCCAGCGTCGGACAGAGCGTATCGCATTCAAGGCATCGACAATCCAGAGCCCCGGTGTCTCTATTGACGCCGGATCAGGAGCCTGGCGTTTGTCCGCCTCCCCTGTGATCGACTCCCCGACCCAGCGTCGGACAGAGCGTATCGCATTCAGCGTATCGACAGTCCAGAGCCCCGGCGTCTCCATAAACGCCGGATCAAGAGCCCGGCCTTTGTCGGCCTCTCTTGCAATCGACTTCACGATCAAGCGTCGAACAATATCCTTCTGTCGCGAATCGACAACGGCTCGCGGCCGGCGTTTCACGACGGGCGGCGAATCCGTCGCGCCGCAGGGTACACGATATCGGCGGCGATGGTGATGTCAGCCGGGCCGCACCGCCGGCACACCACGATTCGGGTCATGGATTCCCGCGCCCGATCCCTCCGGACATTCATTGCGGATTTCGTAAGGAATTCCGGGAGCTTGCCGATACCTAGCAAGTGAATCGCCGTCCCGCTCCGCGGCGCCGGTTACGAACGGTGCCATAGGCGGCGAGACCGCCGCGGAGCCGGAAACGGGGGCTGCCGCGCCGGGGCGCACGACAACGCCATCGGCGCACGTGCGCATGTGAGGGCCCGGGCCGCCGGACAGTGCGGCGCGCCAGGGGGAGCCGACAGATGAACGACAAACCCGAGAGACGGCTTCAAGCGGGTCGCGAGCGGGGTTCCAGGCGGGTCGCCTCCAAGGGAGGCGGCCGGCTGACGCCTTTTGCCGCCCGCTTGCTCCGTCTCCTGCTCGTTCTGAGCCTCCCCGGCGCGGCGTTCGGCGCAACCGCACCCCCTCCCCTCAGAGTCGGCATCTACGACAATCCCCCCAAGGTTTTCATCGACGAGACCGGCCGTCCGAGCGGCTTCTGGCCCGACCTCACACGCGCCATGGCCGAGCGCGAAGGCTGGCGCATCGAGTGGGTGAACGGCGCCTGGTCGGAGAATCTGGAACGGCTGCGACGGGGACGGATCGACGTCATGGTCGACGTGGCGGTCAACGAACGGCGTCGGGACCTCTTCGCCATGGGGGGCGAATCGGTCCACGTCAGTTGGTCGCGGATTTACACGTATCCGGCGTCCGGCATCGAGACAGTGCCGGATCTCGCCGCCAGGCGGGTCGGCGCGCTCTCGGACAGCGCCAATCTGGAAGGGCCCGGCGGATTCCGTGACCTGGCGACCAGCTTCGGCCTGGCGGTGGAGATCGTTTCCTTCGACAGCTATGCCCGGGCTTTCGACGCCTTGAACGATGGCCGGGTCGCGGCGGTGGTGAGCAACCGCGATGTCGGCGCCCGGATGCAATCCCGCTTCGATATCACGGCGACGCCCATCGTGTTCCAGCCGGTGGACCTGCGTTACGCCTTCGCGCCGGACTCGCCGCGGACGCCGTCCCTGGTCGCCGCTTTCGACCGCCGGCTCGCCGCATTCAAGGACGATCCCGACTCCCCGTACCACGCCCTGGTCGACCGCTGGTTGGGTCAGGGCGGATCGGCGTTGCCCCCCGAGCCGGCGATACCCGACTGGGTCCGGTGGACGCTGTTCGCGCTGATCGCGCTTGTGGTGGCGGTGATCGCCGGGCTGTATCTGGTGGAACTGCGGGTACGCGCGCGCACCCGGGCCCTGCACGAACGTGAACACGAGTTACGGCAGCACCAGGCGATGCTCTCCGCATCCCAACGCATCGCCGCCGTGGGCAGTTGGAAACTGGATGCGAGCTCGGACCAACTGACCTGGTCCGAGGAGACCTACCGTATCGCCGGCGTGTCGCCGGCGGCTTTCACGCCGACGGCTTCGGCCTTCTTCGCACTGATCCATCCGGACGACCTGGAGCGGGTCCAGGCGGTCCGCGCCTCCGCCCTGCGCGGCGACTCGTCCCACGACGTCGCGTTCCGGCTGGTGAGGCCCGACGGCAGCGTACGGCACGTTCACGAGCGCGGCGAGGCGTCGCGAGAGGCGCCCGACGACCGCCTGGTGCTGACCGGCACCATCCAGGACATCACCGAACGGTACGAGGCCGAACTGCGCCTCATGCGCTACCGGCGACTGATCGAGAGCAGCAACGACTTGTTCTGCATCGTGGACGCGGACTACCGGCTGGTGCTGGCCAACGAGGCCTACGCGGCGCTCTACGGCAAGGCCGTCGCCGCGATGGAGGGCATGCACCTGCTCGACCTGTTGGGCGAACGCGCTTTCGCGGAGGTCAAACCACACATCGACCGCTGTCTCTCCGGCGAACCGCGGGTGTTCGAGACCCAACGCGAGCATCCCGGGCATGGCACGCGCCATCTCATGAGCCATCTGCATCCCCTGGATCCGCCGCAGGCGGACGCGCCGCAGGTCGGCGTCGTGATCACGGACGTGACGGCGACCCGACAGGCCGAGCGCCGGCTGCATGAACAGGCCGCTCTGCTCGCGATGGCGGAGCGCATCGCGCGCATGGGCGCCTGGTGGATCGACGTCGCCGGCGAGCGCATCACCTGGTCCGAGATGGCGGCCGAGATTCATGGCATGCGCGGCCGGTCGCCCCCCGCCGTGCAGGATGCGATCCAGCAATACGCGCCCGAGGACCGCCAGCGACTGCGCCGGCTATACGACAACTGCGCGACGCGGGGCATCCCCCTGGACGAGGAGCTGCAACTGGCCGTGCCCGGCGGCGAGCGGGTCTGGGTTCGTATCGTGGGGGAACCCGTATATGACGCCGACGGGCGCATTCACCGGGTCCAGGGGGCCCTCCAGGACATTTCCAAACGCAAGGCCGCCGACCTGGAACTGGAACGCCTGAACAAACGCCTCGGGAACATCCTCGACAGCATCACGGACGGATTCTTCACGCTCGACCGCGGCTGGCGCTTCGATTACATCAACGGCGCTGCGGAGCGCCTGATGAAGCGCAGTCAGTCCGACTTGCGGGGCCGTAATATCTGGACCGAATTCCCGGCGGCGGTGGGCGGCGAAATCGAGCGGGCCTATCGCCGCGCCGTGCGCGAACGCACGACCGTGTCCCTGGAAACCTACTACGAACCGCTCGGTAGCTGGCTCAGTATCCGCGCCTATCCCACCGAGGGCGGCCTGGCGGTGTACTTCCTGGATGTCACGCGGCAACGGCGCATGGCACAGGAACTGCGGGACTCGCGCGACGCGCTGGCGGCCTCCCTGGAAACCCGCCAGATGCTGATCAACGCCCTGCCCGCGCGCATCGCCCTGCTCGATGCCGACGGCAACGTGCTCGACGTCAACCATCACTGGCGGGCATTCGGGCGGGAGAATCCGCACGCCGCCGCCGGTATCGGCGGCAACTACCTCGCGGTGTGCGCCGGCGCCGCCGGCCACGGCGCGCGCGATGCGCGCCGGGTGCATGACGGTCTGCTGAATGTCCTGCGCGGCGAGCGGGAAACTTTCGCCATGGAATATCCCTGCCGCAACCCCGGCGGCGAACGCTGGTTCCGCGTCACGGCGACGCCGCTGGGCCGCTCGTGCGAGGGCGGCGCGGTCGTCATGCACCTGGACATCACCGAGCGCAAACAGGCCGAGCACGAGCTGAACCGGTTGGCATTCGAGGATCCGATGACCGGCCTGCCCTCGCGCAACGGTTTCCTGCAACTGTTCGAGCGCGTCATCGAGCGCGACGGCTGGCAACCGAACGCCATCGTCGTGCTGCTGGACATCGAGGACCAGCACGGCATCAACAATTTCTATGGCTACGAGATCGGCGACCGGCTGCTGAACGCGATCGGCAAGCGGCTGCGACGCGAGCTGGACCGCAAGGCCCTGATCGCCCGCGTCGGCGGCGACGAATTCGCCATCCTGCTGTCGGCCGCGCCCGAGCTGGCGCCCGACCGGCGCTGCCAGGCCGTCGTGACGACCTTGCAGCAACCTTTCCACATCGATTCCGCCTCCATCCAGATCAACGCCAATTTCGGTTACACCGAGCTGGGCCCGGAAGCCCGACCGATACGCACGTTGCTGCGCGAGGCGGAGCTCGCCCTCTATCGCAGCCGGGCGGACCAGACCGGCCGGCGCTGCACGCCGTACACGCGGGAGCTGGACGACGAGATCAGCTCCCGGGTGAGACTCACGCGCGAATTACGAGAGGCCCTGGATCGCGAACAACTCGAACTGCGCTTTCAACCCAAGGTCGAGCTCGCCACGGGCCGGCCGGTGGCCTGCGAGGCGCTGCTTCGCTGGCGGCACCCGGAACTGGGGCTGCGGTCGCCGTCGATGTTCATCTCTATCGCCGAGCAGAGCCGGCTCATCGTGCCGATCGGCAACTGGGTCCTCCGGGAGGCCTGTCGCCTGCTGAGAACCTGGCGCGACAGCGGCTTGGCCATCGTGCCGATCTCGATCAATGTCTCGCTGGTCGAGTTCACCACATCCGACTTCGCGCAAGACGTCGCCGCGGCGATCGCCGATGCGGGCATTCCGGCGTTGCTGCTGACCCTGGAGATCACGGAGAGCGTGTTCGTGCACGAATCCGAACACCTGCTGGAACAGCTACGGCGACTGCACGAGATCGGCGTTCGCCTGTCCCTGGACGACTTCGGCACCGGTTACTCGTCCCTGCTCTACCTGCAGCGCTACCCGTTCGACGAGATCAAGATCGACCAGGGCTTCGTCAGGCGCATGAGCGAGGACGACTACAGCCACCGGATCGTGACGACGGTGACGGCCCTGGCGCACGCCCTGGGCGCCGAGATCGTGGCCGAGGGCGTCGAGACCGAAACGCTGCGCGACGCCCTTATCGCGCTCGGCTGCAACGTGGGTCAGGGTTATCACTACAGCAAACCGCTGGAAGTCGACGAATTCCGACGACTGCTGGAACGCCGGGTCACGCTGCCCTCGTGGCGCGGGCATACGGCCTGACCCTAAAGTCGGGACCGGCGCTCGTTCCTGCGCTTCTTGTTCTCGTACATCGCGCGATCGGCGCGCATCAGGAGGTCATCCAGAGACAGCGGCGCGGGAGGGCCGGCGTCCACCAGCCCCACGCTGAAAGTCACGGGACACTCCGGCATATCGCCTTCGTCGGTCGACGCCTGAAGCCGTTCGATCGACTTATGGGCATCGGCCGCCGAGACATCCGGAAGCAAGACCGCGAACTCGTCACCGCCGAGTCGACCCACGACATCCGAATCCCGGAATACCGCGCGTAACCGGTTCGCGAAATCAAGCAGCACGCGATCGCCTTCGGCATGCCCGAGCCGATCGTTTATCGACTTGAAGCCGTCCAGATCGATCCAGGCAAGGCAGACCGGCAACCGCTGGCGGGAGGCGATGCTCAGGGCCTGCCCCGCCAGCGCGACGAACCCGCGTCGATTGGGGATGCCGGTCAACTCATCCAGGATGGTCAATTCCGAGACCACCAATTCATGCTCGACGACGGCGGCGAGATCGGCCAGGGCCTGACGGTCATCATCGTCGAACTGACGCGGCCGATTATCGATAATGCACAGGGTGCCGAGCATGTTGCCATCGGGGTGTTGTAGCGGACAGCCGGCATAGAAACGGATATGGGGTTCGCCCACGACCAGCGGATTGCTGGCGAAACGCGGGTCATGTCGTGCGTCGGGCACCACCATGATCCGGTCGTTTTGGATCGCGTGGCTACAGAACGACATCTCGAGCGGGGTCTCGCGATTGGCGAGCCCCTGGGCGGATTTGAACCATTGGCGGTCGCGATCGACCAGGCTCACCAGCGAGATGGGCACCCGGAAAAGACGCCGGGCGAGCCGCGTAAGCCGCTCAAAACGTTCCTCGGGCGCGGTGTCTAGAATTCCGAGCGAATGCAACGCTGCGAGGCGTCTCTCTTCGCTCGTGGGTGTCAGGGGACAGGTCATCGCGGAATCCGGGCGGCTTAAGATGGTGACAGCGTCCCCGCCGCCCCGCTAACGGAGTAGCGTACGCCGCTGAATCCGTTATCGGCAGAACCGCGATACCGAGTAGGGGTCGCGGCCTCCTCCACCCGAGGGGGCCGCAATACGATGCTGTGCTCGCGGCCGCCCCCCGCGGAGATGGATATCGATCGCGGTTTCGGTGATCCCTGCCAGGCGGCGCAGGCAGGCGCGGCCCGCCGCCGGCGACGGGCGCACGCCGTTACCGATCGCGCAAGTAACGCCCGGATGCGGGATGCCATAGGGGCTGCCGCATCAGGGCGAGCTGTCTGCGGGATGTGCCGCGGCGCGCTCGCGCAGAGTGCGTGCAAAGCGCATGGACAGCCGGTTGGGCCGCACCGAGATCGCCTCCAGGAAGGCCACGATCTCCCGGACTTGGTCCGGGGTCAGGTCCAGCGGTTGCAAGAGTCGCGAAGTCTCCGGGAACAACGGGTCGTCGGCCTGGATCGCATCCGGCCGTGGATGCGCGCCGCCCTTGTTGTAGAACAGGATCACGTTCTCCAGGGCGGGGATGAGACCGTTGTGCATGTAGGGGCCGGTGTGGGCGACACCCCGCAGGGGTGCGGTTCGGAAGCGGCCCGCGTCCGCCGGGTCGCCGGTGACGTCGTAGCGACCCAGATCCTGAAGGGGGCGGCCGTAGAAGTTCAGCCCCAGGTTGTGGAATGACTGGTCCGTGAACAGCGGACCATGGTGGCAATTCATGCAGCGCCCCTGGGTTCGGAACCAGTGGAGACCACGGATTTCCTCGTCCCGCAGGGCGTCGTGGTCGCCGCTGATGAAGTCGTCGAAGCGGCTGCGCCGGCTGGTCAGGTGGCGTTCGAAGTCGGCGATCGCCGCGGTGATCCGCGCATAGGTGATCTCCGGGTCGCCGAAGGCGGCCTGGAAGCGATCGGGATAGATCGCCTGTGCGGCGACCCGGGCCACCAGCTCCGGGATATCGGCGTGCATCTCGTCGGGATGCCCGACGGGAAGCGCCATCTGCCCCTCCAGCGTGCTCGCGCGCCCGTCCCACATGAGCGTGTCGAGATAGGCCACGTTGATGAGGCTGGGGGTGTTGCGGCGTCCGAGCATACGATTGTGACCGAACGGGACCTTGCGTCCGTCGCCCCAGGCGAGGTCGGGATCGTGGCAACTGGCGCAGGCGATCTGCCCCGAACCCGAGAGCATGGGATCGAAGAACAGCAGTCGCCCCAATCGCGTCTTCGGTGTCCATTCGCGACCGCCCGGCGGCTCCGGCAGCGGTCCCAATTCCCGCCAGTCGACGCCCGCGTCGACATGCGGCTCGGGCCATTGCGATACCGGTCCGCGGTAGCGTTCGACCGGCACCGGGGTGGCGTTATCGCCGGCCGCGTCCAGATACCGGGCGAGCGCCAACAACACCGCAACCGTCAGCGGCACCGAGACCAGGATGAGAACCCGAAGGCCTTTCATCGCCCGGCCGCCCGCCTCAACCCTGGTCGAACCGGTAGCGCACCAACGCCCAGGCCCCGATACCGGATTCATAGACCTTGGTGCCGGTCGCGGTGTACGTGCGGCTGTCGAACAGGTTGTCCACCAGCAGTTCCAGGTCCAGCCACTGCGACGATCCGACCCGGAGGCGATAGGCGACCTTGGCGTCGAACAGCAGCGTGGCGCGTCGCGAAACCCAGTCGTATACCGGCAATTCCTGCTCGGTGGGTTCGCATCCCGGACATTCCTGTACCAGCCGGCTGGCGCGCCGGCCGGTATCCTGCAGATTCTCGTAGGTATCGCGATAACGGCCCGTTAGCGAGACATCGAGATTGGGGCCGAAGCCGGTGGACAGGGTGACGTTGGCCACCAACGGCCGGGCGAAGTTGTCGCCCAGGATGTCCAGCTCGCCCAAACGCACGACTTCGTCGTCGTAAAGCACGCGTTGGTCGCTGAGCGCGGTCGCGGAGCGGCTGTCGTAGCCGGCGTTGCTGCGCTCGGTCTCGCTCCAGGTGACATTGAGCCCCAGGTCGAAGCGCCCTATCTCGCGCGACCAGGCGGCAACCGCGCTCCGGTATTCGCCTTCGCCTTCGTTCGCCGGTGTCAGGGTCACGAAACCGGTGTCCGGATCGGGGGCGGAACGGTTCTGGGAGAATTCGTCGTGATAATCGCGCGTCAACCCCCGCAGGCCCAGCGTGCCGCCGAACAGCGGCACGGTCAGCCCGGCCGCGATCTCGTCCGAGTACGGCGTGTCCAGCTCCTCCACCGAGCCGCGGTAGATGACCGTGCCCGCGGCCGCGGTGGTCTGCCAGTCGTCGGTGACCAGCAAGACCGGCGATCCGCCTATGGTGCCGCCCGTGGCCTCGCGGTACTCGCTGTAGAACGGCTGCCGTGCCTCGCGCAATTTGTAGGCGAGCAGCGACCGGCTGTAATAGCGGTTGGCGCCCAGGCTCAGCGAGAGCCAGTCGGTGGGCCGCAGATGGAACAGGCTTCGCGGCGAGATGTTGAGATTGCGTTGGAAATCGTCGGCATCCAGACGCAGGCCCAGCCGCACCCCCCAGAGCGGGGAATCCCAGGACCACTGTCCGAAAAGCGCGCCCTCGTAAAGCTCGGCGCCGGCGTCGTCCGCCGGATAGACACTGCGTGAGAACAGGGCCTGATTGCCGTCGATGCAAGCGGGGACGTCGTTGCCCACGCAGCGGATACGATCGTCGAGCTTGCCGCTGGCGTAGACGTAGGTATCGCTGTCGCGTTCGAAATCCGCGGAAAGCGCACTGATCTCGCTCCCCAGAACCAGTTCGCCGCCCCACTGCCGGCGGGTCAATTCCGCCGCCAGGCCGACGTCGCGCTGGCGTTTCTCGATGTCGCCATAGCCGCCCTCGCGGCTGTTGAGGCTGTAGATGCGCTCGCCCCAGTCGGGTCCCTGGCTGGAGGTGAGCCAGTTGAAGAAGTCCTTGCGGGCCTCGCGGCTGTTTTCCGTCTGCGAGACATGCAGCCTGGCCTCCAGGGCGCCGAACGGGGTCTCCCGATAGCCGTTTATCTGGGCGCCGTAGCCACCGCCCTCGATACGGAAATCACTGTCGAAAACATCCTGGATGAGGTTCTCGGACTCGTAGGGCGTGTAGTTGGCGGAGACCTCGATGTCTGTGCCCCACAACCGCGTGCGTCCCTTGACCAGGGCGTTGAGGTTGTCGCGCGATTCGGTGCGGGCCTCGGCCAGCGACACCACCGGCAGGGTCGACTCCACCCGCGTCAGCGAAACCAGGCCGGCACTGCCCTCGCCCAACGGCTGGTCATAGGTGAACCCGTAACGGCGTTTTTCGTATTCCGGCTTGCCACGCACCTCGATACCCACGGGATTGTCGGGATCCGGGGGCGGGGGCGGTACGAAGATGAAATGCTTCATGCTGTCGCTGGTGCCGCTGAAGAATCCCGAGAAGCGGCGCCGCGACGAAGGCGAGCGGGTCCGGGCCAGCACCGCACCGCCGGTGAAGCCTCCGACCGTGGCCGGCACATTGGCGTCGTACACGGTCAGGCTGTCGATCAGGTCGGGATCGATGAACTGGCTCTGGGCGTGCCCCGGCACGTCGTTCACCGAATTGACCGGCGTGTCGCTGCCCGGGTCCAGCAGGCTGTTGGTGGAGACACCGTCGAGCTCGAAACGATTCTGATAGAAACGGCCGCCGGAGATGCTCACGCGCGCGGGCGCGATCTCGCCCAGTTCGTAGGCATCGTTCAGGTCCTCGTCGTACTGCAGGTTGGGCAGATTCCGCAGCAACCGGTTCATGTCGCCGCTGCCGTCATCCAGGCGCTCGATATCCTCCCGCCTCAGACGCGTGCGGCCGAGATCGGCGGCGTCGGCGGTGGCCCGCACCTCGATCGGCAACAATTCCTGCATGGGCGCGACTTGCCGCCCGGCGGAAGCGTCCCCGTCGGCGTCGGCATCCTTGTCGCCAGCCGGCTTGCCACGCCCGGCATCCGTGGTCTTGCCCGTGCCGGGCCGCGTCGCCGAGCCGGCGGGCGCCGGCTCGGACGTGTCCTGTCCCCAGGCGGGCGACGCCGCCAGCAGTAGGATCGCGGCCAGGACGCGGACGGCGCCGCGTACCGGCCGGGCTACCATCGCTGGGCGTCCAGCGGGTAATAATCGGCGCCGGCGTCCACGCCGTCGTCGTCGATATCCGTGTCCAGGGCCAGGCCGAAGGCCGCGGGATCGGCGTCGACCGGATCGTAGAAATCCGGCAGGCCGTCATCGTCGGTGTCCACCGACGCCGGTACCGGCCCTCGCTCCAGCAGACTGCGCGGGGGAAACAGGTTCTGCAATGCGTAGACGGGGAAGTCCGAGCGTTCGCTGTAGGGGCTGACGCCCAGGTCGGCGTGGGCCACCTCGACCTGCAATTCGTTGCGGTCGGGCACCGACGTCACCCGGACCAGCACTTCGCGGATGTCGTCGCGCAAATCGAGATGGGTCATCGCCGCCAGCAGGATCGTCAGATCGGTGACCCGGGCGCTGGCCGTGGGCACCTCGAACACCGCGTCCGTTGCCTCGGCCATGAGGTCGACGGCCTCGGACTCGACCCGGCGCAGCCGCTCGCGGATCGTCGCCACCGGCTGGCCATCGACCTGTGCCCGCCACAATCGCTCGCGAAGACGATACACGGCCTCGACATAGTCGCCGGCGATATCGACCAGCCAGTCCGCGCGGTCCTCGCGGGCCTCGGCCAGGTCGCCGCTGCCGACGCCCTCGCAGCACAGCGCCGCGGCGGCCGCGCGCGCGTCCGCGACGGTCTCCAGGAACCCGTCCTGATAGTCGCCACCGAGTTCGAGATAAGCGTCGACCAAGTGCCACAGGGCATCCACCCGTGCTTCCTCGCCAAGCGGCAGAGTCAAGGCTTGCGAGCGGGCTTCGGCCAGCGTGCTACGTGCCTGGTCACCGCGACCGGTGTACATATACGTCAGCCCCATATAGCGGCGCGCATGGCTCCGACGGCTGGCATTCTGGCTCAGTTTGTCGGCGACCACGCTCTCCAGTTCGGCGAGCACCTGATCGGCTTCCGCCTCGTAGCCGGCCTTGGCATAGAGTTCGGCGATACGGCTACCCGAGAAGATCAGCCAGGTATTGATCGCCTGATCCGAGTCCACGCTATCGGCATAGTCGGCGAACTCCGCGCCACGGTAGTAATCGTAGGCCGCGTCCAGCGCGATCTTGGCCTGCGCGTACTCGCCGCGGTCGACCAGGTAACCGGCGATGCCGCGGTTGCCCGCCAGCGAGTTGTAGTACAGCAATTGCGCCATGATCTCGATCGGCCGATCGCTGCCGGTGATCTCCGTCATGACGATATTGACCGCCTCTTCGATCTCGCCGGCATCGCGGGCCACGGTGGCGCTGGCAAGCTCGGCGGCGCTGATGGCATCGTCGCGATAATCGTCGTCGACCATGGAGGCGATGAGCTGATCGGCGGTATCGGTGGCGCCGAGCCGCGTCAGAGAGACGACGAAGTCGTCGAAGTAGGTCTCGAGCCGGCAGGATTCGTAATCGGTGTTGCGCAACTCCGGCAGGCGTTGCGTGACGACGGCGACCGCCTTGTCTTTCAAGTCCAACTGCTCGTAGTAACGGACCGCCGACCGATACTGGATGCCACGGACTAGGTATTGCACCTCGCCGTCGCTGTAGTACTCGCTGCAGGATCGGCTGTTGCCGCTCACATAGAGCTCGACCGAGTCGGTGACTTCGACCAGCCGGTCGACGGCGCTCTCGGCCGCGGCATTCAGGGTCGTATCCTGGAGATTGGCGGCCGCGGCCTGCTCCACCAGGTCGCCCGCCAGGTTCGAGAGGCTCACGAGCGCGCGCGAAACGGCACTGTTGAAGGCGCCCGACCCCTCCTGCTCGATGAAGGTATCGAGCGGCTCGGCCGCGCGTTCGGCACCGGCACTGTCGCCCAGCCGAACGAAACCGCGGCCGGCATCGCCGATGAGGTATTGCAGGAAGATGATGTCGTCCTGGCTTAGGTTGGTGATGCCCTTGGTCGCGATCAATCCCTCGTAGAGTTCGAGTGCCCGATAGAAGAATTCGGACGCATGTGTCTCATCGCCGATCTCCGCGAGCCGGTCGCCGGCGTTACGGAAGGCCGTCGCCTGGGCTGCCGTGCCGAAAATCTGGGTATCGGCAAGAAAGCGCGCCTCGTCGGGACGACCGTGGCGCGCGGCGCTCTCCGCCAACGCCGCCTGGGCCTGGTCGGTGACGTTGGCGTCGGTAACCTCGGCGAACAGTTCCGAGACGAACGCCGACGGGGCAAGCTCGGTCTGCAGGTAGTACTGGCGCCGGCGATCGGAGTCCAGGCCGAGTAGTTCGCCCTCCAGCAACGGCACGCTCACCGGGATCGCGCTGCCGCGCGCCGCCAGTTCGGGGATCACCGAATCGCCCCGTATCGCGACCGGCACATCGGCGCCGGCGTCGGCGAGATCGTCGCCGAGCCGATACTCGTTGATGACATAGCGCAGGATATTGCCCGCGCCCTGTCCGCCGCCGGCGGAGGCACCGCCGAGGGCATCGATCACGGCGTCCGCCAACCGGTCCAGGTAGCCGTCGGCATAGGTCGTGCCGGCGCGGTCGAGGATGAGCGCGGCCCGGCGCGCGAACTCGATTTCGTTCACCGCCGCGGTAAACGCCTCGACACTGAGCGTGTTCCCCGCCTCGAACACGGCCAGGGCGACGTCGCGCCGCAGCTCGAATTCACCGCGGAAGCTTTCCGGCACCGATTCGGGATCCAGGGCCTGTAACTCCGACTCGAAACCGCCCACGTTCGCGGCAAGCCGGGAGGGCCAATCGGGGAAATACTCGACCAGGGACAGCGCGGCCAGGATCGGCAACGCGGCGCGGGGATCGTCCGGCGACTCGACGCCGAAGGCGGCCATCACGGTGTCCAGGGCCGTCCGCACGGCACCCGCGTCGGCCGAGCCGGCGCGCAAAAGGGCGAGCGTCGTCAAGGGGTTGACCGTTACGGTCTCTTCGCCATCGACATCGTACAGCGACAGGGGGGCGTAAAACTCCACTGTCGAACCGACCGTGAAACGACCGTCGCGTACCTGCCGCACCAACACAACCAGGCCGTCCACGCCGCCCTCCGGCCAATCGAAGCGGAAGGCGCCATTGCCGAGCCCTCGACCGACCTGGAGTATCTCTACGTCACCGAACAGGTCCGAGGCGGGCGTCTCGCCGTCCCCGAGCGCGAACGCATTGGCCTGTCCGCCATTGCCCAGCCGCACCAGCAGTGCCTCGGCCTGCTCGGTATCGCTCTCGCTACCGCCCGGCTGCACCGCGACAGAGAAACTGTCGACGGTATTCCCGCCGCCACCACTGTCACTGCCGCCGCCACCGCCTCCTCCACAGGCGGCCAGCGACAAGAGCACGCAAACGAACAGGAACGACCGTATCGGCTTAGGCATTGCCCCCTCCCCAATTTTCGGCGGAAAAACGAACGACCAATCAATACCGCTCGAAAGTATATATTAATGATAATAATTCGCAACTGCATGCGTATCGGAGAATCGTGCCTGGATCCATGGGGAGAACGAGGACGGGCACGGGCCGCCCTACCGGCGGGGGAATGGCCGGCGACAGCGATGCGGGCCATCAGGCGGGGCGTCGGCCTTGGGTACGGTCAAAGGGGACGGGCACGAGGGGACACGCCGGACGCCCGGTGGGGCGCCGGCGAAGTCGAATGGTCGGTGGCGCCCCGCTCAGGCGAACGGGTGCCGCAGCACGATGGTGTGCTCGCGGTCGGGGCCCGTGGAGATGATGTCGATCGGGGTCTCGGTGATCTCTTCCAGGCGGCGCAGATAGGCGCGGGCCGCATCCGGCAACTCGCCGAGCTCGCGCAAGCCGGAGGTGCTGTCCTGCCAGCCGGGCATCTCTTCGTAGACCGGCTCGCAATCCTCGAGGGCTTCGGCGCCGGACGGGGGCATGTCGACCACGCCGCCGTTGCAGCGGTAGCCCACGCACAGGCGCACCGAATCCAGGCCGTCGAGTACGTCCAGCTTGGTGATGCACAACCCGGACAGGCTGTTGTTGAACACCGCGCGACGCAGACCCACGGCGTCGAACCAGCCGCAGCGTCGGGCGCGGCCCGTGGTGGCGCCGAACTCGGCGCCGCGGTCGGCGAGGTGACGGCCGTAGTCGTCGTCCAGTTCGGTGGGGAACGGTCCCGATCCGACCCGGGTGGTGTAGGCCTTGACCACGCCCAGCACGTAATCGATGTAGGCCGGACCCATGCCGGTGCCGGTGGCGGCGCCGCCGGCGGTGGTGTTGGACGAGGTCACGTAGGGATAGGTGCCCTGGTCGATGTCCAGCAGCGCGCCTTGGGCGCCCTCGAACAGGATCGACTCGTCGGCCTGGTAGGCCCGGTACAGCAGGTCCGTGACATCGGCGACCATGGGTGCCAACTGCTCGGCCTGGGCCAGGCACTCGTCGAGCAGGGCCTGGAAGTCGAGCGTGGGTGCGCGGAAATAGTGCTTGAGCACGAAGTTGTGGAAGTCCAGAACCTCGCCCAGCTTGGCGGCGAAGCGCTCGCGATGGAACAGGTCCCCCACCCGCACGGCGCGGCGCGCCACCTTGTCCTCGTAGGCGGGCCCGATACCGCGGCCGGTGGTGCCGATGCGGGCGTCGCCGCGCGCGGCCTCGCGCGCCTTGTCCAGGGCCACGTGGCTGGGCAGGATCAGGGGACACGCCGGACTGATACGCAGCCGGTCCCGCACCGGCACGCCCTTGGTCTCGAGGGCGTCCATCTCCTCGATCAGGGCGGACGGCGACAGGACCACGCCGTTACCGATCAGGCAGGTGACGTCCGGATGCAGGATGCCGGACGGAATCAGGTGCAGCACCGTCTTCTTGTCGCCGATGACCAGGGTGTGGCCGGCGTTGTGTCCGCCCTGGAATCGCACCACCGTCCCGCAACGGTCGGTGAGCAGATCCACGATCTTGCCCTTGCCCTCGTCGCCCCACTGGCTCCCGATGACGACAACCCGCTTGCCCATCGCTATTCGCTGTCCTTCCGATCCGCGACCGGCCGGCAACGCCATTCGCCGGTCTCGTGAACCAATTCCTCGTCGCAGCCGGCCCCGGCCGCGTCCAGTCCGTCGCCCGGCAGGCCGGTGACCACCCGCCGGCCCTCGGCCCGCAGGCGGCGGATCGCCGCGAGCAGGTCCGGATCGTCCTCGGCGGGCGCGAACACCGCCCGGAACGGCGGCCGCGCCGGCGGCTCGCCGATCGTGGCGAGCAGATTGAGATCGGCCGAAAAGCCGGTCGCCGCCCGGGCCCGGCCGAAGGCCGCGCCGACGTTGTCGTAGCGGCCGCCGCGCGCCAGCTCGCGGCCGTGCCCCGGCGCGAAGGCCGCGAATACCATGCCGGTCTTGTATCGGTAGCCGCGCAGTTCGGCGAGATCGATATACAACGGCACGTCCGGATAGTGCCGCGCCAGGCGCCGGCTCATGTCGCGCAACTCGGCCAGTGCCCGCTCGATCCCGGGATCGACGCCGGCCAGCGCCGCGGCGTCGTCCAGAACGGCGGCGTCGCCGTTGAGGTCGATCAGGGTCTCGAACCAACCCCCGGCGCCGGCCGGCAAACGGCCCTGGTCGATCATGGCACGCAGGTCCGGGCGGGACTTGCGCTGCATCACGTCGAACAGCTCGGCCTCGGTATCGCCGCCGATATCGGCGCGCGCCACCAGGGCCCGATAGACCGCGACATGGCCGAGGTCGAGATAGGCGTCCTCGATACCCATGGCCTGGAGGCTCTCGAGCATCAGGGAGATCACTTCCAGATCGGCGTCGGGGCCGGTGTGCCCGAACAGTTCCACCCCGATCTGCAGGGGCGAACGCGAGCCTCCCGGCTCCTCGGGGCGCGTGCGCAGCACGCTGCCGATGTAGCAGTAGCGCGCCGGGCCCTCCGCGGGCAGGCGGTGGGCGTCGATACGGGCGGCCTGGGTGGTCATATCCGAACGCACGCCCATCATCCGGCCCGAGAGCTGGTCGGTGAGCTTGAAGGTCTGCAGGTCCAGGTTGTGCCCGGCGCCCGTGAGCAGCGAGTCCAGATACTCGATCAGCGGCGGCCGGATCAGGTCGAACCCCCAGCGCCAGTAGAGCTCCAGCAGCCGGTGCCGGGCCGCCTCGAGCCGCCATGATTCCGGCGGCAGAACTTCCTGGACGCCCTCGGGCAGCAACCAGCGATTGGATGTCATGGCCGTCTGTCGTTCGTGGATGTGTGCGTCAGCCGCGGAACAGTTGCAGCAGGATCACGCCGGTGCCGATCAGCACGGCACCGAACACCCGCAGGCTGCGTCCGTCCACGGTCGAGACCCGCAGCATCATGCGCCGCCAGCGCTCGGGCGCCAGGAACGGCATCAGCCCTTCCACCACCATCACCAGCGCCAGCGCCCGCATCAGATCGTCCCACATGGGCGGCGACGGGGAGTCAGCGCCCGGCCGGCGGGTTGAAGTGCTCGAACAGCTCGCCCTCCGGCTCCAGGATCAGGATGTCGTTGTCGCCGAGAGTATCCCGGTACAGCTCCAGCCCCCGGTAGAACGAGTAGAACGAGGTGTCCTCGCCGTAGGCGTCGGCATAGATCGCGGCCGCCCGGGCATCGCCCTCGCCCCGTATCTGCTGGGCCTCGCGGTAGGCATTGGCGAGAATGATGGTCTGCTCGCGCTCGGCGTCGGCGCGGATCTCGTTGGCCGCGGCGTCGCCCTGGGCGCGCAGGGTCCGGATGACTTCCTGACGCTCGGAACGCATGCGCTCGTACACGGACTCGGTCACCGGGTCCGGCAAGTCCAGGCGCATGATGCGCACGTCCACGATCTCGATGCCCAGTTCCTTCGCATCCTGGTTCGCCTGAACCTGGACCGCGGCGACGATCTCGTTGCGGTCATCGTCGATGGCGCGCCGGATGGTGCGCTTGGAGAACTCGGCCAGCAGATCGTTCTCCACGATCTCCGTCAGCAGGCTGCGGGCGCGGGCCTCGCTCCCCTGGTTCGAGAGATAGAAGTCCACGGTATCCATCACCCGCCACTTGACGAAGAAATCGACGGTGAGGTTCTTGTTCTCCGAGGTCAGGACACGCTCGATGTCCTCGGTCAAGGTGAGGATGCGGCGATCGAAGCGGCGCACTTCCTGGATGATCGGCACCTTGAAGTGCAGGCCGGGCTCATAGTTCTGACCGACGATCTCGCCCAGCTCGACCACCACCACGCGCTCGCGCACATCCACGGTGAACACGCTGTCGAGCGCCAGGTAGATGGCGATCACGGCGACGACGATTGCGGTTATCTGTTTGCCAGTCATGATCAACGATCCCGGCTACGGAGACGCTCGGCCGCGGAGGACCCGGAGCCCGATCCCGAGGACGGCATGTTCTCGGGTCGCATGATGCGCGGCGAGTTGTCGCCGCTACCGCTCTTGCCCGACGAGGCGGACGTTTTGCCGCCGGTCAGCTCCTGCAGGGGCAGATAGAACAGCGGCGACCCTTTGTCCTGGTCGAACAGCACGACGCCGGTGCGGCGCAGGACCTCGTTCATGGTCTCCAGATACAGCCGCTTGCGCGTGACCTCGGGCGCCCGGCTGTATTCGGAAAGGAGCTGGGTGAAACGCTCGGTCTCACCGCTGGCGCGCGCGATCTTGCGTTCCCGGTAGCCGCGGGCCTCCAGAACGAGGGCCTTGGCCTCGCCCTGCGCCTGCTCGACGATCTCGCGGGCATAGGCACGAGCGATGTTCTTCTTGCGCTCCTCCTCCTCGCGCGCCTTGATGGCTTCCTCGAAGGCGCCCTGGACCGGCTCCGGCGGCTGTGAGTACTGCACGTTGACCGCGGTGATGCGCATGCCGGATTCGTACTCGTCGAGGGTGAACTGGAGAATCTTGCGGATATTCTCCGGCAGCAGCGCCCGCGAACGGTCATCAATGCGCGGATACGATTCCTGCTGCGCCTCGATCTCCTTGACCAGTTCCTCGCGAACCGAGCCCAACGGATCCTCGCTCTCCTCGGTCTCTTTCGATTCCTTGAGATCCAGCTTCTCGATCGCCTCGTCCTCGAGCTCGTCGACGCGGACGCCCTCCTGTATCACCTGGTTCATGCCGCTGGTGCCCACGATCTCGCGCACCGCGCTCTTGAGCACCTGGGCCACGGTCTCGTCGGGATTGCGCAGGTTGAACAGGTAATTGTGGGCGTCGTCCACGCGGTACTGCACGGCCACGCGCACATCCACCAGGTTTTCGTCCCGGGTCAGCATCACCTCGCTGTTGGAGGCCGAGCGAACCTGCTGGATATCGACCTTGATGACCTTGTCGACCGGGTACGGCATGTGCCAGTGCCAGCCCGGCCCGAATGTGTCGTGATAGGCGCCGAAACGCAGGACCACGCCCTGCTCGCCCGGCTGCACCACGTAAAAGCCGGTGAGTAGCCAGATCACGGCGATGATCGGGATCGCGAACAGGAACAGCTTGGGATCGGGACCGCCGGGACCGCCGGCGCCGGGACCGCCGCCGCCGCGCCGGCCGCCGAAGCGGTCGCGAAGACGACGCCAGACCTCGTCCAGGTCGGGCGGACCGTCGCCCTTGTTGTTGTTCCCGCCCCAGGGATCCTTGCCCTTGCCGGGCTCGTTCCAGGCCATAAGGTGTCGCACGAATAGTGGAGAAGCCGCGATTCTAGCTGGCGCCCCGTCCCCTGTCGAACTCGTCAACGCCGGTACGGGCGGGGGCCGGAAACCCGGAAGGAAACCGGCCGATGCCTCACGTCAGGCAGACTTGTTCCGGCTCGCGGTTCAGGAGCCGCTCCGGGGCGATGCCCTCCTGGCGGCACACCCGATCCAGGTCGCCGCGCGGCAGGGCGACCGAGAGCAGGCACTCGCCCTTGTCGGTATAGCGTTCGTCGCGCACGGCGCCCAGCTCGAACAGCCGCGCCCGCAGCCGGCCGGCGCCTATCGGCAGCACCAACTCGCCCTGAACCGTGTCCGGATAGCAGACCTCGGCCAGGGCCGCCTGCAGCTCGTCCAGGCCGGCGCCGGTGGCGGCCGACACCCAGGCACGCACCACGCGGCCGTCGTCGTCGCGCTCGATACCGGGCGCCCCGCCCTCCAGGGCGTCGATCTTGTTGAACACCTCGATCTGGGGCACGTCCTCCGCGCCGATCTGCGCCAGCACCGAGTTGACCTCTTCGGCGTGCTCGCGCCGCTCCGGGTCGGCGGCGTCGATCACGTGCAGCAGCACGTGCGCGCTCCGGGTCTCCTCCAGGGTGGCGTTGAAAGCCGCCACGAGGTCCGGCGGCAGGTCGCGGATGAAACCGACGGTATCGGCCAGGATCACCGGCTCGCCCACGTCCAGCGACAGGCGGCGCAAGGTCGGGTCCAGGGTCGCGAAGAGCTGGTCGGCGGCATAGATGCCGGCGCCGGTCAGACGATTGAACAGGGTGGACTTGCCGGCGTTGGTATAGCCGACCAGCGAGATCGTCGGCACTTCGGCCTTGCGTCGTGCCGAACGACCCTGCTCGCGCCGCGCCCGTACCTTCTCCAGGCGCTGCTTGAGGTTCTTGATGCGTTCGCCCAGCAGCCGGCGGTCGGTCTCGAGCTGCGTCTCGCCGGGACCGCGCAGGCCGATGCCACCCTTCTGCCGCTCGAGGTGGGACCAGCCGCGGACCAGTCGCGTGGACAGGTGGCGGAGCTGCGCCAGCTCGACCTGGAGCTTACCCTCGTGGGAACGCGCGCGGCGGGCGAAGATATCCAGGATCAGGCCGGCGCGGTCCAGCACCCGGCACTTGAGCAGACGCTCCAGGTTGCGCTCCTGGCTGGGGCTCAGGCCGTGATTGAAAACCACCAGTTCGGCGCCGAGTTCGGCCACCGTCTCGGCGATCTCGGCGGCCTTGCCGGCACCGGCGAAATAGCGCGGATCGGGCGTGTCGCGGCGTCCGTGCACGGTGGCGAGCACGTCGGCGCCGGCCGACGCGACCAACTCGCGAAACTCGATATCGGCCTGCTCGAACTCCTCGATGCCGAACTGGAGATGGACCAGGACGGCCCGCTGGCCGGTGGCCGGGCGTTCAAACAAGGGGCGTTCCCCTGTCAGGCATTGCCGACGTTGTCGTCTCCGTCCCCATTCATCTCCGAGGTGACTGCGGACTTGACGTTGCGCGCGGGCACGATCGTGGAAATCGCGTGCTTGTACACCATCTGGCTCACGGCATTGCGCAACAGGACCACGAATTGGTCAAAGGATTCGATCTGGCCCTGCAGCTTGATGCCGTTGACCAAATAGATCGAGACCGGTACGCGTTCCTTGCGTAAGGCATTGAGGAAAGGTTCTTGTAATGTCTGGCCCTTTGCCATCGGGATCGTCTCCGTTGGGTTGCTCTGGCGAACGCCGTTGTAATCTGAATCTCTGCCGGATTATGGTAGCACGCCATGCTGCGGTGCCACCTGGATCGCCACCTCGCGCAGGACGCGCTCGCGGCATCCGGGATCGTCGCTGTCGAACCAGCGGACACCGCGTTCGCGCCGCAGCCAGGTCAGTTGCCGTTTGGCGAGCTGGCGGCTGGCGTAAACGCCCCGATCGCGCGCCTCGGCCCACGACAGCGTCCCGTCGAGATGCTGCCAGAGCTGGCGGTAGCCCACGGCGCGCAGCGCGGGCGTGTCCAGCGTGAGATCGGGGCGGGCGTGCAGCTTTTCAACCTCCCCCAGGAAACCCGCCGCCAGCATGGCGTCGAAGCGGGTTTCGATACGCTCGTGCAGCCGTGACCGGGCCGACGGTGCCACCGCCAGCTCGACCAGCGGCCATTCGGGTCCGCTCTCCGTGCGCCGTGCGTACCAGTGGCTGGGCGGCTGCCCGGTCAATTCCAGGATCTCCAGGGCCCGCTGGATGCGCTGGGCGTCGTTGGGGTGGATGCGTGCCGCCGTATCGGGATCCCGGCTCGCCAGACGCGCGTGCAGCGCCTGCCAGCCGTGCCTGTCGGCCTCCGCCGTCAACGCCTCGCGCACTCCGGCGTCGGCGGGGGGCAACGGACTCAAACCGCGCGTCAAGGCCCGGAAGTAGAGCATGGTGCCGCCCACCAGCAGCGGCATACGCCCGGCCGCCCGGATCGCCCGGATCTCGCGTGCCGCGTCCGCGGCGAACTCGGCCGCCGAATAGGCATCGGCGGGGTCGCGGATATCGATCAAGCGGTGCGGCGCCCGCGCCAGCGTCGCCGCGTCGGGCTTGGCGGTGCCGATGTCCATGCCCCGGTACACCATCGCCGAGTCCACCGAGACGATGTCGCAGGGCAGCCGCTCGACCAGGTGCACCGCCAGATCGGTCTTGCCGGAGGCGGTGGGGCCCATGAGGTGGACAACCGGGCCCACATGCTCCTGGTTCGTTGCGGAGACCATGGCCTACACCGCAGCCGGAGAAATGGGAAAACGGAAAACGGGAAACGGAAAACGCGGGAAGAAGGCAGACGACCTCCCCTCTTTCGTTTCCCGTTTCCCGTTTTCCGTTTCCCGTCTCATTGTCCCCGCATGAACATCCGGTCCAGCGCCGCCAGGTCGACCTGGACCCAGCTCGGGCGGCCGTGGTTGCAATGGCCGGCGCGTTCGGTGCCCTCCATGTCCCGCAGCAGCGCGTTCATCTCGGCGTGGCTCAGGCGTCGGCCAGCCTTGATGGCGGCACGGCAGCCCATGTCGCCCAGAATCTCGTCCAGGGCCCGCCGCACGCGGTCGGCGCCGCTCTCGGCGGCCAGGTCCGACAGCACGTCGCGTACCAGACCCTCGCCATCGGCGTCGCCCAGCAGGGACGGCAACGCGCGCAGGGTGACCTGGGCGGGACCGCTGCGGCTGAGTTCCACCCCCAGACCGGCCAGATCGTCGGCATGGCGCTCGGCCAGCTCCGCCTCGGTCTCGGTCACCCGCAGGGTGGCGGGCACGAGCAACGGCTGCTGGCGCATGCCGCCGGCGGCCAGTTCCCGCTTGAGGCGCTCGTACAGGATGCGCTCGTGGGCGGCGTGCATGTCCACCAGGATCAGTCCGTCGGCGTTCTCGGCCAGGATGTAGATACCATGCAATTGGCCCAGGGCATAACCCATCGCCGGGGTGTCGGCGGATGCCGGCGCCGGGGCCGACGACATCGCCGCGGCGGCCGGCGAGGACGGCGCCGGCGCCTGGAAGGCATAGCTCGCCGCGCTCTCGGCGGCGCCCAGGCCGAGCCCGCCCTGGCGCGGCGGTGCCGGGCCGGGCGCGCCGCGCACCGGCAGCTCGACCCGGTGGCCCTGGCCGTGATCGTGCTCGCCGGCCCCGCCGCCGTGATCATCCAGCGCCGCGTGCAATGTCCGGAACACGAAATCGTGCACCAGTCGCGACTCGCGGAAGCGCACCTCGGCTTTGGCCGGGTGCGCGTTGACGTCGACCTGCGCCGGATCGAGCGCCAGGAACAACACGTAGGCCGGATGGCGCTGGTTGTGCAGCACATCCTCGTAGGCCCGGCGCACGGCGTGGTTGAACAGCCGGTCCCGGACCATGCGGTCGTTGACGAAACTGTACTGCAGGTCGGCCTGCGCCCGCGAGAAGCCGGGGGTCGCGATCCAGCCGGTCAGGCGCATGCCGGCGGCCTCGTGCTCGACGCGCACCGCGTGTTCCAGGAAGTCCTCGCCGCAGACCGCGCCGATGCGCCGCTCGGCCTCGCCGTCCGCCCCCGTCACCGCCGGCAGGTGCAGAAGCTCGCGGCCGTTGTGCCGCAGCCGGAAGGCCACGTCGAACCGCGACAGCGCGATGGTGCGGAACACGCGTTGCGCGTGCCGCAGCTCGGTGGCCTCGGTGCGCAGGAACTTGCGGCGCGCGGGCACCTTCGCGAACAGGTCCCGTACCTCGACCGTGGTGCCGGGCGGATGCGGCGCCGGGCGGGGCACGGGCACGTCGTCGTCGCCGCGGCCGGTGACGGCATGGGCCTGCCCTTCGTCCGCGGCGCGCGAGGTCAGCGTCAGGGTCGAGACCGAGGCGATGCTGGGCAACGCCTCGCCGCGGAAACCCAGGCTGGCCACCCGCTCCAGTGCGTCCAGGCTGTCGATCTTGCTGGTGGCGTGGCGTGCCAGCGCCAGGGGAAGTTCGTCGCGGCCGATCCCGCGGCCGTCGTCGCGCACCCGGATCAAGCGCAGGCCGCCGGCCTCCAGCTCCACCGTCACACTGGCCGCGCCCGCGTCGAGGCTGTTCTCCATCAGTTCCTTGACCACGGACGCGGGGCGTTCGACGACTTCGCCGGCGGCGATCTGGCTGATTAGCTGCGGATCGAGGACACGTATCGGCATGCGATGACGGGCTGAGCGAGGATAAACGCGAATGCTAGCAGGCCATGGGGTTTGTTCGGACCGGGAATATTAACCACAGAGGCGCACAGAGGCGCACTGAGGGCAAGACAGTAAAAGGCGTACCAGTCCCCCTTGGCGCGGTCCGAGTCGACACCATCCACTCTACCCCTTTATGCCTTCCTATCTCTGTGCGCCTCTGTGCGCCTCTGTGGTTCATCAAACAGCCGGGAACCGGCAACACGACCGGAATAGATCGCCCGGTAGCCCGCCATGAACTTGCGATCGATGCGGTCTTTGAGCCGCATCGCCGCGCGCCCGTGCCACCACAGCCGGGACCAGGTGGCGAGACCGGTGCCGTCCCCCAGGTTGAGGATGGCCAGGTGACGTGTCTGCGGCCGGTAGGCCCGCAACGCCCGGCCATCCAGGGACGCCAGCAGGTTCCGGTGCAGGACGGGCGCGGCGCGCACGCCGTACACCCCCAGTTTCGGCAGGGGCCGTGGCAGGAAATGGGCGCAGTCGCCGGCGGCGAACACCCGAGCATCGGCCTCGGAATGCAGGGCGGCCGTCACCCGCAGACCACCGCGTTCGTCCCAGGGCAGGCCCGTCGCGCGCGTCAGGGGCGCGGCGCGCAGCCCCGTGGCGACGGCCAGCAGGTCCGCGCGCAGCCGGCGACCGTCCGCCAATCGCAGCGTCCCGCCATCCTTGGCGGCCACCTCGGCGCCGGTGAGCACCGCCACCCCCAGACGCGCCAGGTGCGAGGCGAGACGGCGCGCGGCCGGCGCCGGCGCGGCCGGCAGCAACCGGTCGCCGCGCGCGCACAGGCTGACCCGCAGGCTCCCGGCGCAGGACCGGCCCAGCGCCGCGAGATTGGCGGCCACCTCGCAGCCGCTGGCGCCGCCGCCCGCGACCACGACCTCCAGCCGGGCCGTGCCGTCGGCCAACCGGTCGCGGACCGCCCGATGCAGCGCGCGCAGATTGGCGACGGGTTTGACCGGCCAGACGTCCGGGTCGCCGGCGGCACCGGCCGGCAGGGCCGCGACCTCGCTGCCGACATTCAGCGACAGCCGGTCGTAGCCCAGCGCCCCGCCGTCGGCGAGATGCGCCACCTGTCGTTCCGCATCGACTCCGACGACCCGTCCCGCCAGGAAGTCGCCCCCGGCGGCGCGGACCAACGCCGCCGGATCGAGACGATCGGCCGACGAGGGATAGCGACCGCCCAGCACGCCCGTGGCCATGCCCGAATACCAGAAATGCCCCGGATCCAGCAGCAGCAGGCGCGCACCTCGGCGGACGAACTCGGCGGCGCGCGCGGCCACGTGCAGGTGGGCGTGGCCGGCGCCGACCAGGAGGATGGTGGGACGACCCGTCATCGGGCCGTCAGGCGACCGGAAACCGGGGCGCCAGCAGCAGGGCCAGGCCCGTGAGCGCCAATGCCGCCCCGAGCACAGCCTGCAGCACCGGGCCGGCCATCAGGGGCGCCAGACGTCGCGCCACGCCCATGCCGGCCACCGCCCCGAACACGAACAGGCCGGTGTCGAACCAGGGGATGTCGGTACCGCCGGCATAGATCGCGGCAAGGCCGGACAGGGCCGTCAGGGCGATCGCCAGCAGGGCCGCGCCCATCGCCCGCGGCCGGCTGTGGCGCGCGACGATCATGCAGACCGGCACCGAGAGAAAGGCGGCGCCGATCCCGAACATCCCCGACAACAGCCCCGCCACGGCGCCCACGGAGATCAGCGCCGCGGCCCCGCCCCGCCGCCATGACCGCGTAACGGCGGCGGGCTCGGGTACCAGACCCGCCCTGACGATGCCCGCCGCCGCCGGCCGCGAGGCGGCAAGCCACAACAGACCGAGTCCCACGACAACCGCGAGGAACGCGAACGCCGACATATGGACGCCCGCCGGCAAGACCGCGCCCAGATACACGCCCGCCGGCGCCGCGACCACGCCGCCGGTCGCGAGCGCAAGTCCGGCACGGGTGTCCAGCAACCGCGCCCGGGCCGCATCGCCGGCCCCGATCGCCGCCATCAGCGCCAGCGCCGCGAGCGCCACGGACAGCGCCACCGGCACCGGAAATCCGAGACCGTGGAGCAGCAGCGGCAGCAGGAACAGGCTGCCGCCGGCGGCGCTCAAGCCCAGCGCCAGCCCGGCCAGGGCACCCAGGAAAATCGCCATATCCAGTCCGAACGGTTCAACGCGGACGGCCGCCGGCGGCGGCCGCGCTCAGGATGGACGGGCCAGGCGCCCGCCCCGCGGCAAGCATAACAAGGGCCTGTTAACAGGCCCTAGCAGACACTAGGGTGAGGAGGCCGCCAGCTGGGCGTTCGCGGCGGGAATTTCCAGCACTTGGCCGACGCGGATGGTATCCCCGGACAGACCGTTAGCGCGGCGCAGGCGCGCGGTATCGACGCCGTAGCGCATGGCGATGCCGGACAGGGTCTCGCCGGACCGTACCTCGTGGCTGCCGGCAGCGGCGAACCGCGAGCCGGGCCGGTAACTGGCGAGGTAGCCGTCGACGCCGCCGAGCACGGCCTCCGCCAACTGCCGCTGGTAACCGGCGTCGCGCAATCGCCGCTCTTCGTGCGGATTGGAGATGAACGCCGTTTCCACCAGGATCGAGGGAATGTCCGGCGACTTGAGCACCAGAAAGCCGGCCTGCTGGACCTGCTCCTTGTGCAGCTTGGCGATACCGTCCAGGCGTTCGAGAATGCGACCGCCGACGTCCAGGCTCGCCTCGATGCTGGCGCCCTGGGACAGGTCGAGCATGAAGGAAGCGAGCTGGTCGTCCTTGTCCTTGAGGCTGACCCCGCCGATCAGATCGGCGGCGTTCTCGCGCTCCGCCAGCCAGCGGGCATGCTCGCTGCTGGCGCCGTTGCGGGACAGGGCGTACACCGACGCGCCGCGCGCGCGGCGGTCGGGGAAGGCGTCGGCGTGCAGCGACACGAACAGGTCGGCCTTGGCCGCCCGCGCCTTCTGGATGCGCTCGCGCAGGCCCACGTAATAATCACCGTCGCGGATCATCACCGCGCGCATGCCGGGACGCTCGTTGATCATCGCTTCGAGGCGGCGCGCGATCTGGAGCACCACGTCCTTCTCGCGGGTGCCGCTGGGGCCGATGGCGCCGGGGTCCTCGCCGCCGTGGCCGGCATCCACCGCCACCACCAGCTCGCGCTCGCGGAACTGGCGCTCGGTGGTCGGCGGCGCGGGTTCGGCGTCGGCATCGCCGGCACCCTCCAGATCCACCACCAGGCGGTGGCCGTATTCGCCGTTGGGCGCGAGCGCGAAGCTCTTGGGCGGCACCGACTCGGCCAGGTCCAGCACCACGCGAAGATCGCCGCCTTCGTGGACGCCCGTGCGGATGCGGCGTACGGCACCCTTGCCGTCGAGATCGCCGACGAGGGCGTCGCGACGGTCGGTGTCGTTGAGATCGATCACAACGCGCGGCGGGCCATCCAGCGTGAACACGCTGTGCTCGGCCGCCTCGCTCAGGTCGAAGACCACGCGCGTACGCTCCGGCGCGGCCCAGACGCGTACGTCCTGCAGCGTGGTTTCCGCGGTGGCCGCGAACGCCGCGACCGCGAGACCGGCCGCCGCCAAAATGCGCGTGAATCCTGCCATTGCCGCCCCCTCCGGACGCGGAAGGCTGTGTCCCAGATTCCGACCGTAGCCGGATTTCAAGCGTATGGCAAGTATTTTTTCATTGTAAACAGTGAGTCGTGAAACAAACCTTCAACCGACTTTAGGAGTTCGCGCTATCTGCGCCGATTCCGTCCAGCAGGCGCACGCCCCTTTCCCCGTGGCCGACCAATGTTGCGCGACGGGCCCGGCCGTCGTAGTCCAGGCGCACCTCCAGGTCCGTCGCCGGCAGGTAACCCGCGCCGCGTTCGGGCCACTCCACCAGCAGCCAATCGCGCCCGGGATCGCAGTCGCGTATGCCCAGGTAATCGAGCTCGCCCGGATCACCGAGACGATAGAGATCCAGGTGGTAGATCGTGCGGCCCGCCACCGTGTAGGGCTCGACCAGGGTGTAGGTGGGACTGACCACGGCGCCTTCGTGACCCAGTTCGCGGATCAGGGCCCGGGCCAGCGTGGTCTTGCCGGCGCCGAGATCACCGGCGAGCGCGATCACCGCTCCGCCCGGCATGGCGCGCAAGGCCGCCGCCAGGGCGCGGCCCAGGGCCTCGGTCGCCCCGGCGTCGGGCAGCCGGCGGGAAACGCTCAAGCGGGATTGGCGGCGCGGCGCAGCGCCGGGAACAGGTCGCAGGGCAACAGACCGCGCTCACCCTCTTCCGCGGCATCGTCGCCGGCCGCGGCATGGAGCTGCACCGCAATGCGGGCGGCGGTATCCGGCGCCAGACCCTGGGCGAGCATCGCGGCCACCACGCCGGTGAGCACATCCCCCATGCCGCCGACGGCCATGCCCGGATTGCCGGCGGTGCAAATCCAGAGTTCGCTCCGGGCGCCGCGGACCAGGCTGCCGGCCCCCTTCAACACCACGGCGGCGTCGTAGCGGTCCGCGAGCGCGGCCACCGCCCCCGGCCGATCCGCCTGGATCGCCCGGGTGTCCGTGTCCAGCAGGCGTGCCGCTTCCCCCGGATGCGGCGTTAGCACCCAGCCGCCGCGCGCCTGCGGCGATCCGGCCAGGAGATTGAGGGCGTCGGCGTCCACCACCAGCGGCAGATCGGTGGCGAGCATGCGCTGCCAGAGGGCACGGGCCCAATCATCCTGACCCAGCCCCGGCCCGACGGCCGCGACGGTGGCGCGCTCCAACAACGGGGCCAGGTCATCGGCGCCGGCCACGGGCCGCGCCATCAGCTCGGGCCGCGCCTGGCTCATGGCGCCCGCATGGTCCGCGTGGGTGGCCACCGAGACCAGCCCGGCGCCGCAACGCAGGGCCGCCTCGCCCGCCATGCGCGCGGCGCCGCCCATGCCGCGGTTGCCGCCCACGCAGAGGACATGGCCGTTGCCGCCCTTGTGGGCGTGCCGTGCGCGGGGCGGCAGGGCCGCGCGCAGATCGGCGTGCCGCAGGCGGCGCGCCGTGTATTCGGCGCCGTCGTAGACATCCGGCGGCGCGCCCAGGTCGTGAAACGATACGGCGCCCGCCCGCCCCGGACCCTCGCCCGTGAGCAGACCGAGCTTGAGCCCGATGAAGGTGGGCGTGGCGTCGGCCGTCACCGCGGTGCCCCAGATGGAGCCGCGGTCGGCATCCAGGCCGGAGGGGATATCCACCGCCAGGACGCCGGCGCCGCGCCCGCGGGCCGTGTCGATCGCCGCCACCGCATCGCGGAAGCGGCCTTCCACCGGGCGGCCGAGCCCGGTACCCAGCAGCGCGTCCACCACCACGTCGGCATCCGGCAGCTCGCCCTCGAAGGGCTCGCACACGCCGCCGGCATCCTCGAACGCAGCCAGGGCCCGCGCGGCGTCGCCGCGCGCCTTGTCGCGATCGCCCAGGAAGAACAACCGCACCTCGCAGCCGGCCGCGCGCGCCAGCCGCGCCACCAGGAACCCGTCGCCGCCGTTGTTGCCGGGCCCGCACACGGCCACCACCCGGCGCGCCGCGGGCCAGTGCAGCCGCAGGGTGGCGAACGCCGCCTGCGCCGCGCGCCGCATCAGGGTGAAGCCGGGCACGCCCTGGCCCTCGATCACGCGCTTGTCCAGCGCCGCCACCTGGGCGGCCCCGTAGACGCGGTCCGGCCAGTTCTCGCGATCCATGGTCATGGCCTCATTGTAATGGCGATGGGCGGTGGCGGGGAGCGAAGCACCGTGCCGACGTCTGAAAAAATCCACCGATTACACGGATTGCACGGATTTCAGAAACCTGCGCTTTTATCTGCGTGCCTCTGCGTCATCCGCGGATAGATTGAAAATCCGACGGTCCGGCTATCGAAAGACCTCCGCCAAGCGCCGGGGCAACGGAACCGTCGCAGCCTAAGCCCATAAAAGATCCGCCGATTAACACCGATGGACGCAGATCGGGGGACTACGGGAGCGACTCTTCGAATCCGTGGAATCCGTGTAATCCGTGGATAGATCAAGTATCGGCTATCGAAAGGACCGCCACGGAGCGCCGTGTCCTCGTCCAAAAACAATCCACCGATTGCACGGATTCAACGGATTCGAAGACCCGCTCTTGTGTCTGCGTGCATCCGCGTCCTCTGCGGATAGCTTCAAAACCCCGACGGCTCGCCTACCCGAAAGACCGCCGCGAAGCGCCAAGGCGACGGAAGCGCCGTGGCTTAACCCTATTAAACGATCCGCCGATTAACGCCGATGGACGCAGATCAAGGGGCACTTCCAAGCGACTCTTTGAATCCGCGAAATCTGCGCAATCCGTGGATAGATGCAAAATCCCGACGGCCCGCTTATCGAAAGAACCTCCGCGCGGCGCCAAGGCCCCCGAGCCGCCGTGCACTCCACCAAAACAATCCACCGATTACACGGATTCAACGGATTCGAAGACCCGCTCTTGTGTCTGCGTGCATCCGCGTCCTCTGCGGATAGCTTCAAAACACCGACGGCTCGCCTACCCGAAAGACCGCCGCGAAGCGCCAAGGCGACGGAAGCGCCGCGGCTTAACCCTATTAAACGATCCGCCGATTAACGCCGATAGACGCAGATCAAGGGGCACTTCCAAGCGACTCTTTGAATCCGCGAAATCTGCGCAATCCGTGGATAGATTCAAAAACCTTAGCCGCTCGGCAGCCGAAATTATCTCCGCGAAGCGCCGGGGCGACGGAACCGCCGCAACCTAGCCTATAAAACGATCCGCCGATTAACGCCGATGGACGCAGATCAGGGGGCTATGGAAGCGACTCTTCGAATCCGTTGAATCCGTGTAATCTGTGGATAGATCAAGACCTCCGCGAAGCGCCAAGGCGCCCGACCCACCTACTCCGCCACCCCAAAAACCATCCGCGGATTACACAGATTTCACGGATGTTTTATAAAGCATCATTCTTCAAATCCGCGCATTCTGCGTAATCTGTGGATCAACCAGAAGTCATGGCCGCCTTCACGCGCGCCAGCAGCGCCGCGGTCGAGGCGTCGTGCTCGGCCGCGGCCGGCTTGCCGGCCAGCTCGGCCTCGATGCGGCCGGCCAGGGTCTTGCCCAGTTCCACGCCCCACTGGTCGAAGCTGTTGATCCCCCAAATCACGCCCTGGACGTAGACCTTGTGCTCGTAGGCCGCCAGCAGCGCGCCCAGCGAGCGGGCGTCCAGGGCCGGTATCAGCAGCGTGCTGCTGGGCCGGTCGCCCGGACAGCGGCGTTGGGCGACGGCGACCTCCAGGGCCTCGCCGTCCAGGCCGTCGGCGGCCAGGGCATGCCGCAGCTCGTCATCGCCGCGCCCGCGCATCAGGGCCTCGGCCTGGGCCAGGCAATTGGCCACCCGCTGACGCTCGCGCTCGTCGCCGCCGGCCACCGGCAGGGGCAGGACGAAATCCACCGGCAGGCCCTCCGGCGCCTGGTGGAGCATCTGGAAGAAGGCGTGCTGGGCGTTGGTGCCGACACCGCCCCAGACCTGCGGCACGGTGGCCACGGACACGACGTGTCCGGCGGGCGTCACGGCCTTGCCGTTGCTCTCCATCTCCAGTTGCTGCTGCCACTCGGGCAGCAGGGCCAGGCGCTGGGCGTAGGGCACGGTTACCTGGCCGCTGTAGCCCAGGAAATTGCGGTTCCAGATGCCCACCAACGCCAGCAGGGCCGGCAGGTTGTCCTCGACCGGCGCCTCGCGGAAATGATCGTCCATGGCGCGGGCGCCGGCCAGGAGTTCGCGGAAGACCGGCATGCCCAGGCCCAGCGCCACCGGCAGCCCCACCGCCGACCACAGCGAGAAACGTCCGCCGACCCAGTCCCAGAAGCCGAAGCAACGGGCGCAGCCGAAGGCCTCGGCCCGCTCGGGATGGGCCGAAACGGCGACGAAGTGACGGGCGAGACCCTCGCAGGCGGCGCCGGCCGCCGCCAGCCAGGCTCGCGCCGCGCGGGCGTTGGCCATGGTCTCGGCGGTGGTGAAGGACTTGGAGGCCACCACGAAGAGCGTGGCCGCCGGGTCCAGGCCGGCGAGCAGGTCGTCCAGCTCGGCGGGATCGACATTCGCCGCGAAATGCACGCGCGGCCGGGCGGCGGGCGGCGCCAGGGCCGCGTGTGCCAGGCGCGGCCCCAGGTCCGAGCCGCCGATGCCGATGTTGACGACGTCGGTGACGGGGTCGCCGTTGAAGCCATGCCACTCGCCGCCGCGCACCGCGTCCACGAAGGCGGTCATCTCCGCCAGCACGTCACGCACCGCCTGCGGCGCCGTTTCGCCGGCACGCAGCGCGACATGCCAGGCCGCCCGGTTCTCGCTACGGTTGACGGGCTCGCCCGCGAACAGGGCCGTGATCGCCGCGGGCAGGCCGCGTGCGCGCGCCAGGGCCGCCAGCGACCCGACGATCTCGGGCGTCAATCGCTGCTTGGAGAAATCGAGGTGGAGGCCGGCCGCCGTCACCGCGAGGCGCTCGGCACGCGCCGTATCCGTGGCGAACAGGTCCGTCAGGCTGTGGCCGGCAAGGGTCTCCCGGTGCGCCTCGAGACGGCGCCACTCCGGGAGAGAAACGGGCGCTGACGCGCCGTTCCCTGTTTCGTGTGTCATGTGTCGTGAACGGTTGGGTCGGTTCGGGACGACTTTACCGAAACACGCTCACTCCCACACGAAACAGGGTATCGGAGAC
The DNA here is from genome assembly GCF_040361335.1 of Salinisphaera sp. PC39. Lineage (NCBI taxonomy): Bacteria > Pseudomonadati > Pseudomonadota > Gammaproteobacteria > Salinisphaerales > Salinisphaeraceae > Salinisphaera > Salinisphaera sp. PC39. The sequence continues at coordinate 90,717 of NZ_APNM01000005.1, forward strand.
CGCCGTCAGGCCGCTTGCACCGGGATGGTGTTGCGGGTGCCGGTGATGTTGTTGTGCTCGTCCAGATAGACCAGCTTGGGCTTGTGGGCCCGGGCCTCGGCCTCGCTCATGCGGGCATAGGCGCAGATGATCAGCCGGTCGCCCGGGCCCGCCTTGTGGGCGGCGGCGCCGTTGACCGAGATGATCTTGGAGCCGGATTCGGCCCGGATGGCGTACGTCGAGAACCGCTCGCCGTTGGCGAGATTGTAGATCTCGATCTGCTCGTACGGCAGGATGCCGGCGGCATCCAGGAGATCGGCGTCGATCGCACAGGAGCCCTCGTAATCGAGCTCGGCGTGCGTCGTGCAGGCGCGGTGCAGCTTCGCTTTCAGCAGAGTCAGTTGCATAACGTCACCGTGCGGGTTAACCAGAATCGCGGGTTGCGCCCGAGCCGTGAAACGGCGGGCATGTCGTCTTTGGAGTCCAATCCGGGGACCGCGACTTTATCGGAAACGCGCGTGAAATGCCAGTGGCACGGCGCCCGTTTCAGGCGGCGGCGACGGCGAGATTATCGATCAGGCGGGCCCGGCCCAGACGGCCCGCCGCCAGCACCCGCCACTCCCCGGCCGCGGCGTCGGGACGACGCAGGTCGGGGCTCAACACGGTGAAATAGTCGGGCCGGAAGCCGGCCGCCGACAGGCGCGCCAGTCCGGCCGCCTCGATCGCCGCATAGTCGCGTTCGCCCGCGCGCAAGCGTTCCGCCGCCTCGCGCAGGGCGGCGTAGAGTTCGGGCGCGCTGGCACGCTCGGCGGCCGACAGGTACTGGTTGCGGGAGCTCATCGCCAGCCCGTCATCCTCGCGGACCGTGGGCGCGCCGGCGATCTCGGTCGGAAAATGCAGGTCGGCGGCCATGCGCCGGATCAGCACGAGCTGCTGGTAGTCCTTCTCGCCGAAGACCGCGACGTCCGGGCGCACCAGGTTGAGCAGCATCGCCACCACGGTGGTTACGCCCTCGAAGTGGCCGGGACGGAATTCGCCGCACAGGATCTCGGCGCCCTCGCCCACCGTGACGCGGGTGGCCGAGTCGCCATAGGGGTACATGCGCCGGCGGTCTGGCGCGAACACCAGGTCCACGCCCTCCTCGGCCAGTGCCGCCGCGTCGTCCTCAAGGGTGCGGGGGTAGTCGGCGTAGTCCTCGCCGGGCCCGAACTGGAGCGGGTTCACGAAAATGCTGACCGCCACCGAGTCGGCGCGCTCGCGGGCCGCGCGCACCAGGCTGAAATGGCCCGCGTGCAGGTTGCCCATGGTCGGCACCAGGGCCACGCGTCCGGGCAGGCGTGCCCGGGCCTCGCGCAATGCGGCGATGTCCGAAACGATGGGCATGGTCACGCTCGCCTCTCCCCCAGACGTCGTCCCCCGAGCGGGCGACGGCTACTTGAAGCCGTGCTCCGGGCCGGGATAGCTGCCGTCACGCACGGCCCGCACGAAGGCGCGCACGGCGCCCTCGACATCCTCGGCCTCGGCCATGAAGTCCTTGACGAACCGCGGCTTGCGGCCCGGCGAGATGTTCAGGATGTCGTAGACGACCAGGATCTGGCCGTCGACGTCGGGACCGGCGCCGATGCCGATGACCGGCACGTCGGCGTTGGCCGCGATCTCGGCACCGAGCGTCGAGGGCACGCACTCCAGCAACAGCATGTCGGCCCCGGCCTCCTCCAGGATGCGCGCATCCCGGATCATGGCCTCGGCGGCGGCCGATTCCCGACCCTGCACGCGGAAGGCGCCCATCTTGTGGATCAACTGGGGCTGCAGCCCGATATGCCCGCAGACCGGCACGCCGCGCGCGCTCAGGTGCTCGACCACCTCGGCCTGGATCTCGCCGCCCTCGAACTTGACCATCTGGGCGGCGCCCTCCTGCATCAGGCGCCGGGAGGTATCCAGGGCCTGGTGCTTGGTGGCGTAGGACAGGAACGGCAGGTCCGCGATCAGGAACGGCCGGTAGAGGCCGGCGGCCACCGCGCGGCTGTGGTAGACCATGGCGTCCACGCTCACGGGCACGGTCGTGTCCGCGCCCTGGATCACCATGCCCAGGGAGTCCCCCACCAGCACCACGTCCACGCCGGCGCGATCCTCCAACGCCGCGAAACTGGCGTCATAGGCCGTCAGGCAGGCGATCTTCTCGCCCTCGGCTTTCATCCGGGCGAGATCGCTCAGACTGACGGGCTTTTCCTGCCGATCCTGCAGGTGCGGGTAGGCGGTCCCCTTCATCGCGGCTTCCACGCTTGGGTACGGATGGAACGGGCCGGGACTATAGCACCTCGCCGGCCGTCCGTGTGCCGGCGCCCGCATCGGCGGGATCCCGTTACGACGCCGCGTCGAGTCTCGCCAGCAGGCGCCGGTAATCGTCGTCGTGGCCGACGAGGTCCTGCTCGGCCGCGTCCAGCGTGATCAGCGGCGCGGCGTCGAAATCGCGGAAGAACGCCTCGTAGGCCGCCGCGACACGGGCCAGGTAATCCGGGTCGATGGCTCGCTCGGCCGGACGCCCCCGCCGGCGGATCCGTTCCATGAGTACCTCCACCGGGGCGTGCAGGTAGATCACCCGGTCCGGCACCGGTGCCTGCCAGGCCAGTCGCCGGTAGATATCCCGATACAGGGCCAGCTCCGGCCCCGACAGGGTCAGGCGCGCGAACAGGGGGTCCTTGTCGAACATGAAATCGGCGACGCAGGTGCGCTCGAACAGGTCGCCCTGGCGCAACCCGTCGACCTGGCGGGCGCGCTGCAGCAGGAAGAACAGTTGCGCCGGCAGCGCGTGCGCGGCGGGATCGTCGTAGAAATCGCCCAGGAACGGGTTCTCGTCGGGCGATTCCAGCAGCACCTCGGCATCCAGGCTCCGGGACAGACGATGCGCCAGGGTGGTCTTGCCGACCCCGATGGGCCCCTCGATGGCGATGTAGCGGGCCCGCCTCATGCCGCCTCCCAGGGCTCGACGCCGTCGTCGCCGACCGCCGCGGCCAGGGCGGCGACCCGGCCCCGTCCCGGCACGTATGCGTCCGGGGCCAGCGCGGCCAGCGGCACCAGGACGAAGGCGCGTTCGTGGAGCCGCGGATGCGGCACGGTCAGGCGCGGTTCCGCGATCCGTCGCTCACCGTACAACAGGATATCCAGATCCAGGGTGCGCGGCCCCCAGCGGCGCGTCCGCACGCGGCCGGCCGCGGCCTCGATCGCCTGCAGGGCGTCCAGCAGGGCCGGCGGTTCGAGACCGGTGTCGATCGCGGTCACGGCGTTGCAGAAATCGGGCTGGTCGGCGGGCCCCAACGGCGCGGTGCGATAGAACGGCGAGGTCGCCACGCGGCGGGTCTCCGGCAGCCGGTCGATGGCGGCCAGCGCCGCCCGCAGGCGGGCGGGCGGGTCGTCCAGGTTACTGCCCAGGCCGATCCAGGCGCGCTCGGCCGGCATGGGCTCAACCGTCGTCGCGCTTCCGGCCGCGCCCTCCGCGGCGGCCGCGGCGGCGACGCCGGCGGCCGGAGGGTGCCGCGGGCGGCGGGGCCGGCGCACCCGGCTGTTCCTGGATATCGGTCCACCACTGCGCCAGCTCCGCCGGCTCCTCGCCGGCCTCGGCCCGCAGCAGCAGGAAGTCGTAGGCCGCGCGGAAGCGCGGGTGCGACATCAGCCGCGCCGGTTGCTTGCCGCGCCGCTTGTGGAAACGCGGCTGCAACTGCCAGATCTCGCGCATCGGCACTGAGAAGCGCTTGGGCAGCATCACCCGCTGGACCTGGGCCGCGATCACCTCCCGCTGGGCCGTGGCCAGCGCCGGGGCGGCCGGCATGCCTTCCGCCTCGCGCGCCTCGGCCGCGGCGCGCACCGCCGGCCACAGGAGAGCCGCGTACAGGAACGCCGGCGTCACCGGCCGCCCCTCGACAATGCGCTTGCCGGTATTGGCGATCGCGTTCTCGATGATTTGCAGGCCGGCCTCGCCGGCCGCGCCGGCCAGGGCCGCCTCGGTCTCCGGGAACAGCGGGCCGAACAGGCCGTAGTGCCGCAGCTTGCGGAATGCGGTGACGCCGTCCGGGGTCATCAGGACCTTCAGGACCTCGTCGAACAGCCGTGCCGGCGGCACGTCCGCGAGCAGTTCGCCGAGCTCGTACAACGGCGCCTCGGTGGCGGGCTCGATCTCCAGACCCAGCTTGACCGCGATGCGCACCGCCCGCAGCAGCCGCACGGGGTCCTCGCGGTAACGGGTCTCGGGATCGCCGATCAGACGGAGCTGGCGGGCATCGACGTCGGCCATGCCGTCCACGAAATCGTGGATCGAGAAATCCGCGATGTCGTAGTAGAGACCGTTGACCGTGAAGTCCCGCCGGCGCGCGTCCTCCTCGATGCTGCCGTAGACGTTGTCGCGCAGGATGCGGCCGCTGTCGTCGAGCAGGCGGGCGTCGTCGTCGGTCTCGTCGTCGTCCACGCCGGACAGGTCCGCGCGAAAGGTCGACACCTCGATGATGTCGCGCCCGAAGCGCACGTGCGCCAGCCGGAACCGCCGCCCGATCAGGCGCGCGTTGCGGAACAGCTCGTTCACCTCCTCCGGCGAGGCGTCGGTGGCGACGTCGAAATCCTTGGGCTCGACGCCCAACAACAGGTCGCGCACGCCGCCGCCCACCAGACAGGCCCGGTAGCCGGCGTCCTTCAGGCGGTAAAGGACCTTGAGCGCGTTTTCGGAAATGTCGCGGCGCGAGATCGGGTGCTCGGCGCGCGGGATGATGCGGGGCTGGGCGATGGCTCGGCCTCTTGCTTATCCGTCGATGAGTTCGGGTGAATTTCGCATGCCGCGCTTGAGCGCGGCGCCAAGCGCGTTATAATACATCGGACAGGCGGACCGGGACACGACGGTCCGTTTTTTAATGTCATAAGCTCCCTTCGTCTAGCGGTCCAGGACGCCGCCCTCTCAAGGCGGAAACGCGGGTTCGATTCCCGCAGGGAGCGCCATCCGCCCCGACGACGCCCGGCCATGCGCCGGGCGTCTTCGTTTCCGCCCCGGCACGGCTTGCGTATAGTCGTTGGCCGCAACGATACGGGGAGACGCGACGACCATGCGATTCGAGGAATACCGCGCGCGCGACGGTCTCGGCCTGGCGGCGCTGATCGCCGCCGGCGAGGTCACCGCGACCGAGGTGCTGGAGACCGCGGTGGCCCGCGCCGAGTCGGTCAATCCGACGCTCAACGCCATTATCCACCGATTGCATGACGAGGCCCGGGCGCGCGCGGCCGAGCCGCTGACCGGCCCGTTCGCGGGCGTCCCGTTCCTGGTCAAGGATCTGTTCCAGGACATCGCGGGCGCGCCCGCCCACTACGGCTGCCGGGGACTCAAGGAGGCCGGCTACCGCGCGGAGCGCACCTCGGAAATCGTGCGTCGGCATCTGGACGCCGGCACGCTGATCCTGGGCCGGACCAACACACCCGAGTTCGGCGCCAAGGGCATCACCGAGCCGGAGGCCTACGGCGCCGCGCGCAATCCCTGGGACACCGGGCGCACGCCGGGCGGCTCCAGCGGCGGCTCGGCGGCGGCCGTGGCCGCCGGCATCGTGCCGCTGGCCGGTGCCAACGACGGCGGCGGCTCGATCCGCATCCCCGCGGCCTGCTGCGGCCTGTTCGGCCTCAAGCCCGGCCGCGGGCGCACGCCCCTGGGTCCGGACATGGGCGAGATCATGCACGGCGCCGCGGTCAATCACGTGGTGTCGCGCTCGGTGCGCGACAGCGCGGCCATGCTGGACGCCACCCACGGTCCCGAACGCGGCGCGGGCTATCACCCGGCGCCGCCGGAGGAGAGCTATCTGTCGGCGGCGGGCCGCGACCCGCGCCCGCTGCGCATCGGCTTCACGACCCGCTCGCCGGTCGGCACCGAGGTCTCGCCCGAGGCCCGGGCCGCGGTCGAGGACGCCGCCCGACTGCTGGCAGACCTGGGCCATCACGTCGACGAGGCCGAGCCCGCCATCGACGGCCTGCAGCTCGCCAAGGACTGGATGCAGATGTGGTTCGCGCAGATGGCCGCCAGCGTCGACCGGGTCAAGTCGTTGACCGGCTGCGGCAACGACGGCTTCGAGCTGGACACGCGCGCCATGGCCGCCCTCGGCCGCGCGGCCCGGGCCGACGAATACGTCGCCGGCTACAACCGCTGGCACGAGTACAACATGGGCATGGCGGACTTCCACGATCGTCACGACCTGTTCCTGACCCCGACCCTGGCGCTGCCGCCGGCGCGGGTGGGCGAGATCGTCACCCCCGCCTGGCAGCGCGCGGCGCTGCGCGTGCTGCTGCCGCTGGGCCGCGGCGTCTCCAGGCTGCTGCTCAAGTCCGGCGTGGTGGACCAGATGGTGCACGAGAACCTGCGCTACGTGCCCTTCACCCAGCTCGCCAACCTGACCGGCGCCCCGGCGATGTCGGTGCCGCTGCACTGGACCGCGGACGACCTGCCGCTGGGCGTCCAGTTCGTGGCGCCGGTCGGCGGCGAGGAGCTGCTGTTCTCGCTCGCCGGCCAGCTCGAGCGCGCCCGCCCCTGGTTCGACCGCGTGCCCGCGGGCTGATATGGCGGCGTTCGCCTATCCCGCCCCGCTATGGCGCCGCCTGGCGGCGGCGGTCTACGACCTGTTCCTCCTGGTGGGAGTGTGGATCGTGGCGGTGCTCGCGCTACTGCCCTTCACCGGCGGCCAGGCCCCGGCGGGCGACAGTCTCTGGTTCCGGGCCTACCTGCTGTTCGTGCCGTATCTGTTCTTCGGTTGGTTCTGGACCCATGGCGGTCAGACCCTGGGCATGAAGGCCTGGCGCATGCGGGTGCGCGACGCGGGCGGCGGCGGCGCCGGCTGGGGCCAGGCCGCGATCCGCTACCTGGCGGCCTGGGTCTCCTGGTTGAGCGTGGCGGGCATGCTCTGGGCCCTGTTCGACCCGCAGCGGCGGACCTGGCACGACATCGCCAGCGGCACCGAAACCGTGGTCGATCCGTGATCCGCCGGGCTCAGTTCAGCCGCCTTAGCCAGTAGAGCGTCCCCGCCAGGAGCAGCGCCGTGGGCAGCGCGGCGGTCAGCCAGGGCGGCAACCCGGCCACCTGACCGCCGGCCACCCCGATCTCGTTGATCATGAAGAAGACCAGCCCGACGAGGCCGCCCAGGAACAGCCGCTGGCCGGCACCGGCGCCGCGCAGGGAGCCGAAGGCGAACGGCAGCGCGAACAGCGTGAGCACGATCACGGTCAGCGGGCTGACGATGTTGCGCCACATCGCCAGCCGGTACTCGCCGGCGGCGACACCGTTGCGCTCCAGATAGCGCACGTAACGGTAGAGACCCAGGGTGGCCAGCTCGTCCGGCTTGGTCACCGAGAATTGGAGCATCTCGGGCCGCAGCCCCAGGTCGACGTCGTGCCGCTCGACCCGTTCCACGGCCACCGCGGCGTCCCCGAACCGCGTGATCTGGGTCCCGAACAACCGCCAGCCGCCCGCGATGCGCTCGGCACGCTCGGCGCCGAGGATGCTCGTGAGCCGACCCGCCTCGTCGCGGCGATAGACCGTGATGTCGATCAGCCGGTCGGTGGCCAGCGCCCCGCCGATACGCACGTAATCACGGCCGTCGCGCAACCACAGCCCTTCGTCCACGCGGTACTTCTGATGACCGTGGCGGGCGATATCGCGCAGGCCGTCCGCGACCTCCACGCCGCGCGGCCCCAGGAACTCCCCGAGCAGCAACGAGACCGCCGCCAGGACCAGGCCGGCGCGCAGCACCGAGCCCGCCAGGCGCGCGATCGACACGCCGGCGGCGCGCATCACCACCAGTTCGCCGCCGGCGGCCAGTCCGCCCAGCGCGATCAGGGCGCCGAGCAGCGCGATCACGGGCAGCACCAGGTGCATATCCTCCGGCAGCCGCAGCAACAGGTACTGAACGAGCTGCCAGATGCCGTAATCGCCCTCGCCCAGGTTGTCGGCCTCGCCGATGAAGGCGACGACGATCGACAGGGCCGCCACCGCCAGCGCGACCACCGCCGCGGCCTGGACCACGTTGCGGGCGATATAGCGGTCGAGCAGCTTCATGGCGACGTCGCCCGAAGCCGGAGATGGCCCGAGCGGTACGCGAGCAAGGCCAGCACGACCGCCAGCACCAGCCCGTGTACCCACCAGAGGCCGAGCGCCGCCGGCGTGACGCCGCGGGCCAGCCAGACCTCCGCCAACCGCAGCAGGTTGGCGTAGCCGACATAGAGCAGGATGCCGATCACCAGCCGGCCGTACCGGCCCGAGCGCGGCGGCACCTGCCCGAGCGGCACCGCCACCAGCGCCAGCACCAGGACCGAGATCGGCACCGCCAGCCGGCGCTGCAACTCGGCCCGCGCCTCGGGCTCGGCGTGACCGACAAGCTCCAGGGTGTCGCGCTCGCCCGGGTCCAGATCCAGCTCCGGCTTCGGCGGCGCGATGCGGACGCCGTGTTCCGCGAAACGGATCACCCGGTAGTCGGCCCGGCCCGGCACGCCCTCGTAACGGCGGCCGTCACGCAGGACCAGGGTCCGTCCCCCGTCGTTCTCGGATTCCCGCTGCCAGGCACGGTCGGCCACCACCACGGTTTCCGGGGTCGGCCGGCCGGCGGCATCGGAGGAACCCCGCACGCGGATGAACACATCGCGCATGCGACGGCCGCCATCCGCCACCGCCTCGGCATAGAATACCGCCCGGCCGTCGAGCAGGGTATGGAAACGCCCCGGCTCCAGGGTCCCCAGGGCCATCGCGCCGGCCGTCCCTTCCAGGCGTTGCATCGCGCGGCCCGCCTCCGGACCCAGGCTCAGGCTCAGCCACGCGGCCGCGGCGGTCAGCAGCAGCGCGAAGGTCAGAAACGGCCGGTAGAGCTGGGCCAGCCCGACACCGCCGGCCGCCATCGCGGCCATCTCGTTGTCGCGGCACAGCCGCCCGACCGTGAGCAGGATCGCCAGCAACAGCGAGACCGGCAACACGATTTCGAGATTTTCCAAAGCGCTGTAGCCGGCGACCGTGAGGACGATGTCGGCGGGTATCTCACCGGCCGCGGCGCGGGCGATGAAGCGCGCGAATCCCACACCGAGGGTCAATACCAGGAGCACCGCCGCGACCGCCGACCAGGTACGGACACACTCCCGGAGGATGTGGCGATAGAGGATGGCGGAAGTCACGTTCCGGAGGCGGCGGACGGCGGGGTTTGTTTGATAATTTCCGCGCTAGCGACGGGATAGGTGATTTTTTCTAGCATTTCCGTAGAATACGCCGTCTGATCTCGTTCGGTCGGCCATCCGGACGGCAATCGCGCCGGATGCCGAGACCGGGTCATCATGCCAGAAAAACAGGAGAGAGAGAGTGTCCATCGAGTTCCTCGTCAAGAGCGGAAGTCCGGAGAAACAGCGCGTCGGCTGCGTCGTGGTCGGCATCTTCGAACGCCGCAAGCCTTCCCCGCAGGCCCAGGCACTGGATGCCGCGAGCGGCGGACTGATCGGCAGCGTCATGCGCCGGGGCGACATGGACGGCAAGCTCGGCCAAACCACCTTCCTCCACGGTCTGGACGATCTGTTCTGTGACCGGATCCTGCTCGTGGGCTGCGGCCGCGAGCGCGATTTCGACGAACGCGCCTATCGCAAGGCGTGCGTCGCCGCCGCCAGGGAACTGGACAAGGTCGGCGGCGTCGACGCGGCGCACTACCTCACCGAACTCAACGTCAAGGGTCGTGACGATGTCCGCTGGCAGGTCAAGCAGGCGGCGTTGGCGACACGGGAGGTCTTCTACCGGTTCGAGGCCTGCAAGGGCCAGGATTACAAGAAATACACCCGCAAGCTCTCGCGCCTGGTGTTCCAGGTGCCGCGGCGTTCCGACCTGCCGCCCGGCGAGACCGGCATCCGCGAGGCGGACGCCATCGGCCACGGTGTCGACTTCGCCAAGGAACTGGGCAACCTGCCCGGCAATATCTGCACGCCGTCCTATCTGGCCGACCAGGCCGCGGAACTGTCCAAGCGCCTGCCCGCGGTCAAGACCAAGGTCCTGGAGGAGGACGAGATGCGCAAGCTGGGCATGAACGCCCTGCTGGCGGTCTCCGCGGGCAGCGAGCAGCCCGCCAAGCTGATCGTGATGGAGTACAACAACGCCCCCGCCAACACCAAGCCGACCGTGCTGGTGGGCAAGGGCATCACCTTCGACAGCGGCGGCATCAGCATCAAGCCCGCCGCCACCATGGACGAGATGAAGTTCGACATGTGCGGGGCGGCCAGCGTCTTCGGCACCCTGCAGGCGGCCGCGGAGCTGGAGCTGCCGATCAACCTGGTCGGGATCGTCGCCTCCTCCGAGAACCTGCCGGACGGCAAGGCGATCAAGCCGGGCGACATCGTCACCACGATGTCCGGCCAGACGGTGGAGATCCTCAACACCGACGCCGAGGGCCGGCTGGTGCTGTGCGACACGCTGACCTACGTCGAGCGCACCTACAAGCCGGAGTACGTGGTCGACATCGCCACCCTCACCGGGGCCTGCGTGATCGCGCTCGGCTCGCACGCGGCGGCGCTGTACAGCAACAACAACCGCCTGCGGCGGAGCCTGCGCGACGCCGGCAACGCCATCGGCGACCGCGCCTGGCCGATGCCGCTGTGGGAGGACTACCAGTCCCAGCTCGACAGCAATTTCGCGGACTTCGCCAATGTCGGCGGCCGCGAGGCCGGCTCGGTCACGGCGGCCTGCTTCCTGCACCGCTTCGCACGCGACCTGCGCTGGGCCCACCTGGACATCGCCGGCGTGGCCTGGAACTCAGGCAAACAGAAGGGCGCGACCGGCCGGCCGGTGGGCCTGCTGACGCAGTTCCTGATCGACAGCGTCGCGGGCTGAGGCCGGCGGGCATGACCCGCGTCGGCTTCTACGTTCTGGCGGACGCGGCGCCGGACGCGGCGCTGCGTTTCGCCTGCCGGCTGATCGAGAAGGCCCACGCCGAGGGCCACCGGGTATACTGGCGCCTCCCCGACGAGGCGGCGTGCCGCGCCGCGGACGAGCTTCTCTGGACCTTCCGCCAGGGCAGCTTCGTGCCGCACGCGCCCGCGCCGGCCCTGGCGGGCGATGACGACCCGACGCCGGTGGTCCTGGGCACGGGCGATCCGCCGCCGGGCCTCGACGACGTGCTGGTGAACCTGCACCCGGAGGTGCCGGACTTCTTCAGCCGTTTCGAGCGCGCCGCCGAGATCGTGACCCCGGACACCCGCGACGCCGGCCGGCGGCGGTACCGCTTCTATCAGGAGCGGGGCTATCCGCTGGAGACCCACAAGATCACGTGATCGCTGTTGCGCGACCGCCGGTCGCGAACCGCCAATCACGAATCACCAATCACCAGTCACGTTTCACCAGTCACGTTCATGGAAAAACAATTCGACCCCAAGGCGATCGAATCCAAGTGGTACGAGCGCTGGGAGGCGCGCGGCGACTTCGCGCCCGCGGGCGACGGCGAGCCGTACTGCATCATGCTGCCGCCACCCAACGTCACCGGCAGCCTGCACATGGGCCATGCGTTCCAGCACACGCTGATGGACGCCCTGACCCGCTACCACCGCATGCGCGGCCATCGCACCCTGTGGCAGCCGGGCACCGATCATGCCGGCATCGCCACGCAGATGGTGGTGGAGCGCCAGCTCGCCGGCGAGGGCAGCGACCGCCACGCGCTCGGCCGCGAGTCGTTCGTCGAGCGCATCTGGCAGTGGAAGGCCGAGTCCGGCGGCACCATCACCCGCCAGATGCGGCGCCTGGGCGCCTCCGTGGACTGGTCCCGCGAACGCTTCACCATGGACGAGGGACTGTCCGCGGCGGTCAACGAGGTCTTCGTGCGCCTGTTCGAGGAGGACCTGATCTACCGCGGCCAGCGGCTGGTGAACTGGGATCCGGTCCTGCGCACGGCGATCTCCGACCTGGAGGTGGAGAGCCAGGAGGAGGACGGCCATCTCTGGCACTTCCGCTATCCCCTGACGGACGGTTCCGGCCATCTGGTGGTCGCCACCACCCGGCCCGAGACCATGCTCGGCGACACCGCGGTGGCGGTGCACCCGGAGGATGACCGCTACCGGCACCTGATCGGGCAGACCGTGCGACTGCCCCTGGCCGAACGCGATATCCCGATCGTGGCCGACGACTACGTCGACCCCGAGTTCGGTTCCGGCTGCGTCAAGATCACGCCCGCGCACGATTTCAACGACTACGCCCTGGGCGAACGCCACGACCTGCCCCGGATCAACATCCTCAACGAGGACGCCACCGTCGCCGACACCGCGCCCGAGGCCTATCGCGGTCTCGACCGCTACGCGGCGCGCGAGCGCGTGGTCGCCGACATGGAGGCCGCCGGCCTGCTCGCCGAGACCGAGAAGCACCGCCTGATGGTGCCGCGCGGCGACCGTTCCGGCGCCGTGATCGAGCCCTATCTCACGGACCAGTGGTTCGTGCGCGCCAAGCCCCTGGCCGAGCCCGCCATCCGCGCGGTCGAGGACGGCCGTATCCGCTTCGTCCCCGGCAACTGGGACAAGACCTATTACGAGTGGATGCGCAACATCGAGGACTGGTGCATCTCCCGCCAGCTCTGGTGGGGCCACCGCATCCCGGCCTGGTACGACGCCGACGGCAACGTCTACGTCGGCCGCAACGAGACCGAGGTGCGCGAGCGCCACGGCCTCGGCGACGCCGCACTGACCCGCGACGAGGACGTGCTCGACACCTGGTTCTCCTCGGCCCTGTGGCCCTTCTCCACGCTGGGGTGGCCCGACGACACCGAGGCACTGCGCACCTTCTATCCCACCAGCGTGCTGGTCACCGGCTTCGACATCATCTTCTTCTGGGTCGCCCGGATGATCATGATGGGGCTCAAGTTCATGGACGACGTGCCCTTCCGCGAGGTCTACATCACCGGCCTGATCCGGGATTCGGAAGGCCAGAAGATGTCCAAGTCCAAGGGCAACGTGCTCGACCCCATCGACCTGATCGACGGCATCGACGCCGAATCGCTGGTGGCCAAGCGCACCGCCGGCCTGATGCAGCCGCAGAAGGCCAAGGCGATCGAGAAGATGACCCGCAAGGAGTACCCCGACGGCATCCCCGCCTACGGCACCGACGCCCTGCGCTTCACCTTCGCCGCCCTGGCCTCGCAGGGCCGCGACCTGCGCTTCGACCTGGAACGGGTCGCCGGCTACCGCAACTTCTGCAACAAGCTCTGGAACGCCGCCCGCTTCGTGCTGATGAACACGGAAGGCGAGGACTGCGGCGCCGCCGCGGACGCCGAGGTCGAGCTGTCCTGGGCCGACCGCTGGATCGTCTCGCAGCTCCAGCGCACCGAGGCCGAGGTCGACCGGCAGATCCGCGCCTACCGCTTCGATCTCGCCGCCAAGGCGGTCTACGACTTCGTCTGGCACCACTACTGCGACTGGTACCTGGAGCTGTGCAAGCCGGTGCTGAACGCGGACGGCACCGGCGAAGCCGCCCGGCGCGGCACCCGCCGCACCCTGGTCCGGGTGCTGGAAGCCACGCTGCGGCTGATGCATCCGTTCACGCCCTTCATCACCGAGGAGATCTGGCAGCGGGTCGCGTCCCCGGCCGGGCGCGAGGGCGACTCCATCCAGCACCAGCCCTATCCGCGGGCCGACGAGGATCGGATCGACCCCGAGGCCGAGGCCGAGATCGCCTGGTTGCAGGAGGTCATCCTGGGCCTGCGCCAGATCCGGGGCGAGATGGACATCGCGCCGCGCAAGGCCCTGCCGGTGCTGGCGCAGAACGCGGATGCCGACGACCGCGCCCGCCTGGAACGTCACCGCGACGCGTTGGCGTTCCTGGCCGCGGTCGAGTCGGTCCGGGTACTGGAAACCGACGAGGAACCGCCCGAATCCGCCACCGCGCTGGCCGGCCGCATGAAACTCCTGGTGCCCATGGCCGGTCTGATCGACAAGGAGGCCGAGCTGAACCGGCTGGACAAGCGCCTGGCCCAGATCGACAAGGAGCGCAGCGCCGTATGCGGCAAGCTCGACAACGAGAACTTCGTGAACAAGGCGCCGGCGGAGGTCGTCCAGAAGCAGCGCGACCGGCTCGCGGAGCTGGACGCCGCGCTGGCGGAACTGCGCGGCCAGCGCGAGCGCATCGCGGCGATGTGAGTTCTCGGGAGACGGGAAACGGGAGACGGAAGACGGAAGACGGAAGACGGAAGACGTGAGAGGATAATCATGGCGATGGCGTGGCCGACCGGCGTTTTCCGTTTCCCGTCTTACGTTTCCCGGCACGCCGCCACTCGACCCAGCGATCGTGGATTCATCTGATGGCCGGCCGACTTCTCCTCCTGTTCATCGTCCTGCCCCTGATCGAGACCTGGCTGCTGATCGAGGTCGGCCAGGAGATCGGGGCCCTGGCGACGATCGCCGCGGTGATCGCGACGGCGGTGGTCGGCAGCCAGCTCGTGCGCTACCAGGGCATGCAGGCGATCAACGACATCCGCGCCTGCCAGGCGCGGGGCGAGCCGCCCGCGGTGCCGCTGCTGGAGGGGGCCGCCCTGCTCGTGGCCGGCGCCTTCCTGGTCACGCCCGGCTTCATCACCGACACCCTGGGGTTCCTGATGCTGGTGCCGCCCCTGCGGCGCCAGGTCGCGCGCCGGCTGCTGTCGCGCATGGTCGTGATCACGCCCGCCGGCGGCCCCTACGGCGGCGATCCCCGTCGCGGCCCTGACGTGATCGAGGGCGATTTCCGTCGCGAGGACCGCGATCGCACTCCCCGGAACCGGCCGCGTTGACGCCTGACGGCGCGGCGGCGACGATGCCAATCGCCCGCCGCTCCGGTACCCTTGGACCGAATCCGCTGTAAACGAGGCAGTCCGGGCCGCCATCGGCGCCGCCCGGGCACGGGAGATACGGGAGTCGCCATGAACCGACCGATGTCGCAGGACATGCGGGCCGCCACGCCGCTGCAGGACGCGCTCGCGACCGTGGGCGCCCTGATCCTGGGCAAGGAATCGCGGATCAAGCTGGCGTTCGCCTGCCTGCTCGCGCGCGGCCACCTGCTGATCGAGGACCTGCCCGGGGTGGGCAAGACCACGCTCGCGCAGGCGCTGGCCCGTACCCTGGGGCTGGACTACTCGCGCGTGCAGTTCACTTCCGACCTGCTGCCCACCGATATCCTGGGCGTGTCGCTGTACGACGCGGCGAACGCCGAGTTCGAGTTCCATCCGGGACCGGTCTTCGCCCAGCTCGTGCTCGCCGACGAGGTCAATCGCGCCAGCCCCAAGACCCAGAGCGCCCTGCTGGAGGCCATGGAGGAACGCCAGGTGACCATCGACGGGGCCACCCGGACGCTCCCGGAGCCGTTCTTCGTGATCGCGACCCAGAACCCCGCGGATCACGCCGGCACCTTTCCCCTGCCCGAGTCGCAGCTCGACCGTTTCCTGATGCGTATCGACCTCGGCTATCCGCCCGCCGACGCCGAACGCGCCCTGCTCAGCGAGCGCAGCCGGCGCGAGCTGCTCGCCGAGCAGCGCCCGGTGATGACGGCGGAGGATGTCATCGAGTTACAGGCGGCCGTGGACCGTATCCGGGTGAGCGACGCCCTGCTCGACTATCTTCTCGACCTGATCCGGCAGAGTCGCGAGAGCGGCGCCTTCCTGCAGGGCCTGTCGCCGCGCGCGGGACTCGCCCTGCGGCGGGCCGCCCAGGCCTGGGCGATGCTGGAAGACCGCGACTACGTACTGCCCGAGGACGTGCAGGCCGTGCTCCCGGCGGTGGTCGACCACCGTCTGCAACCCGCCGACGGCGAACCCGCCGCGACGCCGCCCTCGACCCGGCTGCGCGAGGCGGTCGCGATCCCCTGATCCGGCCGCCGGTCTTGCCCCTGCGTCCCGGACAACGCCTGCGCGAACGCTTTCAGGACTGGCTGGCGCGCCGCGCGCCGCGCCAGCGCGGCGTCATCGAGCTGCACCGCCGGCGCGTGTACATCCTGCCGACCCGTGGCGGCGGCTATTTCGGCCTGATGGTGTTCACGATGCTGCTGGGCTCGATGAACTACAGCAACAGCCTGGGCTTCGCCCTGACCTTCCTGCTCGCGGGCCTGGGCTTCGTGAGCATGCACCACAGTCACCGCAACCTGGTGAACCTGCGCCTGCGGCCGGCCCGGCCGGCGCCGGTCTTCGCCGGCGACGACGCCGTGTTCCCGGTGATCCTGTCCAATCCCAGCGCCACCGCCCGCTACACCATCTACCTGGACACCGGCGAGGGCGGCGGGCCGGTCACCGACGTGCCGCCCGGCGGCGAGACCACCGTCCGTCTGCCGGTGCCCGCGCCCCGGCGCGGACGCCTGACCTGTCCCCGGCTGCGGATCTACACGGAATACCCGATGGGCCTGTTCCGGGCCTGGTCCTGGGCGGCGCCGGACCGGCACTGCCTGGTCTACCCGCGGCCGGCCGGCGACCTGCCGGTGCCCGCGCCCCGGGCGGGCGCCGCCGCCGGCCGCGCGGCCCTGCAAGCGGGCCGCGAGGACTTCGTCGGCCTGCGCCGCTACGCCCGCGGCGACCCGCCGCGGCAAATCCACTGGAAGGCCTATCCCCGCAGCGGCGAACTGATGACCAAGGTATTCGCCGACCCGCGCGAGCACACCCTGTGGCTGGACGCCGCGGACCTGACGCACCTGCCGGTGGAGACCCGCCTGTCGCAGCTCGCGCGCTGGGTGCTCGTCGCCGAGCGCCGCGGTCTCGCCTACGGCCTGCGCCTGCCGGGCGTGGAGATTCCTCCGGACACCGCCGGCGGACAGCGCGAACGCTGCCTGCGGGCCCTGGCCCTGTATGACCATGCGGGCTGACCTGCAACGGCTGCGGCTGGTGGCGGTGATGGCCGTCGTCTGCGCGCCCCACTTCGCGCGCGTGCCCGCCTGGATCGGCACCTTCGCGAGCGCGGTGCTGCTGTGGCAGGCCCTGGCCGCGTGGCGTGGCTGGCGCGCTCCGGGACGCTATCTACGGCTGGGACTGGCCCTGCTCGCCTTCGCCGGCGTCTACGCCAGCTTCGGCCGGGTCAACGGGCTGGAGGCGGGCGTGGCGCTGCTGGTGGCAATGCTCACACTCAAGCTCACCGAGACGCGCAGTCACCGCGATGTCATGGTCCTGCTGGGGTTGTGCTACTTCCTGCTGGTCACCCATTTCCTGTTCTCGCAGGCCATCTTCATGGCCCTGTACCTGGCCCTGGCCGCCTGGCTGATCACCGCCTGCTTCCTGGACGCCAACCATCCCCAGGGACCGCTGGCGACCCGCGCGGCCCTGCGCAACGGCGCCGCCCTGCTGGCCCAGGCCCTGCCGGTGGCGGCGCTGCTGTTCGTGCTGTTCCCGCGCATCCCCGGCCCGCTCTGGGGCCTGCCCGACGACGCCGGCGTCTCCGGCAGCTCGGGCCTGTCGGAAAGCATGTCGCCCGGCAGCATCAGTCGTCTCGCCCTGTCCGACGAGGTCGCCTTCCGGGTGCGCTTCGACGGCGACGCGCCGCCGCCGTCGCAGCGTTACTGGCGCGGCCCGGTGTTTTGGTATTTCAACGGCGGCGAGTGGCGCACCGGGCGCGCCGCGGAGGCCCTCGCCGCGCCCGGGGAAATCGACTGGCGGGGCGAACCGAAGCAATACGAACTCACCCTGGAGCCGCACGGCGGCCATTGGCTGCCGGCGCTGGACCTGCCGCGGCGCGGACCCGGCCGGCCGGACGCCGGCGGCGCCCTGCGCGCCCCGGACGAGGTCCGCCACCGGCGCCTCTACCGGGCCGTGTCGCATACCGACTACCGTCTGCAGCCGGACGCGCCGGTCGCCTACCGGGAGGCCGCCCTGCAACTGCCGGCGCGCGGCAATCCCCGCGCCCGGGAGCTGGCCGAGCGCTGGCGCGCCCAAGTGCCGGACCCCGCGGCGATCGTCGACACCGCCCTGCGCCGGTTCCGCGACGAGCCCTACCGCTATACCCTGCAGCCGCCGCCGCTGCGCGGCGGCGACCGCATCGACGACTTCCTGTTCGAGAGCCGGGCCGGCTTCTGCGAGCACTACGCCGGCGCGTTCACCTTCCTGATGCGTGCCGCCGGCATCCCGGCACGCGTGGTCACGGGCTACCTCGGCGGCGAGCGCAACGACTTCGGCGATTACCTGATCGTGCGCGCCTCCGACGCCCATGCCTGGACCGAGGTCTGGCTCGCGGGCCGCGGCTGGGTCCGGGTCGATCCCACCGGCGCGGTCTCCCCCGCCCGGGTGGAACGCGGCCTGGGCGCGGCCCTCGGGCCGGACGAGCGCCCGGCGCACCTGATGCGTGGCGGCATGGTGCTGCGCTATCGGCTGGAGGCCGCATGGGACATGGCCAACGCCTACTGGGACCGGTGGTTCCTGGCCTACGGTCCGGAACTGCAGCAATCCGTGCTCTCGCGGATCGGTCTGCCCGACCTGCGCGCCATGATCCTCGCGCTCACCGGCAGTCTCACCGCCCTGCTGGCGCTGATCGGCGCGATCCTGCTGTGGCGCGCCCGCCCGCGGGCACCCGCCGACCCGGCGGTCGCCGCCTGGCGCGGCTTCTGCCGGCGGCTGGCCCGTGCCGGCATCGAACGCCGGCCCGACGAGGGGCCGGCGGCCTTCGCCCGGCGTGCCGCCGCGGCACAACCGGAGCGGGCCGCGGAAATCCGGCGGATCGCCGCGCTCTACATCGAGTTGCGTTATCGCGATGCCGGCGCCCCCGGCACCCGACGGCGCCTGCTCCGCGCGGTGC
Organism: Salinisphaera sp. PC39; assembly: GCF_040361335.1. Taxonomy (NCBI): domain Bacteria; kingdom Pseudomonadati; phylum Pseudomonadota; class Gammaproteobacteria; order Salinisphaerales; family Salinisphaeraceae; genus Salinisphaera; species Salinisphaera sp. PC39. The sequence continues at coordinate 109,440 of NZ_APNM01000005.1, forward strand.
GGGAATTCCGGCCGCGATCGGCCTGACCGCCCCGCGCCGCCGGTCTTGCTAACATGACCCGCATGTGGCGCCTGATTCCCGCAACGATCCTGTCGCTGGCGGCGCTGACCGCGACCGCCGCCGGCCCCGACGAACCGGCCGAACCGACCAATGCCCTGGAGCGCCGGCTGCTGGCCGCGCAGAAGGGCGAGGCCCCGATCGGCGATTTCCTGGAACGGCTGGTGGACGCCGAGGTCGTCCTGCTGTCCAAGCGGGACGTGGTCGAGACCCGCGATCCGGGCGACATCCCGGCCCTGGTGATCCCCGGCGGCGAGGACGGCGGCGAGATGCTGGCGGTGTTCACCAGTCCGCAGCTCGCCTACCGCGTGGCCGAGACCTACCCGGAATACCGCTACGGCGTACGCACCGAATTCCTCTGGGTGCTCGCCCACACCGCGCCGGGACTGGGCGTGGCGATCAATCCCGGCTGGACGCTGGGCATGAGGATCCCCAGCTACGGCCTGCTGCGCCTGCGCGAGCGTTACCAGGACCGTATCGACGAACTCTCCGAGGCCCCATGAAAGATTCCCGACGTTATTGTCCCGCCTGCGCCGGTCCGCTGGAGGCCGCCGAATTGTCCGGCCACCGCCGTCTGCGCTGCACCGACCCCGACTGCGGCTACGTGTTCTGGGACAACCCGGTGCCCGTGGTGGCGGCGATCGTGGAGCACGAAGGGGCGCTGATCCTGGCCCGCAACGTCGCCTGGCCGCCCAAGATGTTCGGCCTGGTGACCGGTTTCCTGGAGCCCCGGGAACATCCCGAAACCGGCGTCGTGCGCGAGGTCGAGGAGGAACTCGGCCTGGACGCCACGCTCGAGGGGTTCGTCGGCACCTACCCCTTCCCGCGCATGAACCAGCTCGTGCTGGCCTACCACCTCACCGCCAGCGGCCCGATCACCCTCAACGAGGAACTGGCGGAGTACAAGCGGCTGGCACCGGAGCGGGTGCGTTACTGGCCGGCCAGCACCGGCTGGGCGGTCAAGGACTGGCTGGAGGCGCGGGGCTACGAGCCGCGCGAGGTCGAGTTGCCGCCGAACGTGCGGGCCATGGTCTCCGACCACTGAACCCGCCGTCCGGGCTCAGGCCGTCCGTGTCTCCGCGGGCACGCGGGTGAGCAGCCAGGCGCCGATCCCGAACAGCACCAGGATGGAGCCGATGGCCGCGCGCGGATCACCGGTCACGGCCGCGGTGGCGCCCACCAACAGGGGGCCGATGACCGCCGCGAACTTGCCCATCATGTTGTAGAAACCGAAGAACTCGCCGGACTTGCCCTCGGGGATCAGCCGCGCGAAATACGAGCGCGACAACGACTGCACCCCGCCCTGGACCAGGCCGATCACCGCCGCCATCAGGTAGAACTGCAGCTCGGTGGTCATGACATAGCCCCAGGCGGTGACCCCGGCGTACACCGCCAGCCCCAGGTAGATCGCCTTGCGGGTGCCCCAGCGCTCGCCCAGATAGCCGAAGGCGACCGCCGCCGGGAAGCCGATGAACTGCACCAGCAGCAACGCCGTGATCAGGGCGGTGGACTCGAAGCCGAGGCTGAGGCCGAAATCCACGGCCATGCGGATGATGGTGTGGACGCCGTCGATATAGACCCAGTAGGCGAGCAGGAACAGCCAGGCCGCGCGGTGGGCGCGTATCCGGTGGAAGGTCTGCCAGAGCTCCCGGACCCCGGCCCGGGCCGCCGCCCAGGGCGCCGGCGGCCGCGCGGGCCGGTTCTCGCGCACGTAACGGAACAGCGGCCAGGCGAACAACGCCCACCACACCGCCACCGAGAGGAAGGACCAGCGCACGGCCTCGCCCTTGTCGGCCAGGCCGAAGCTTTCCGGGCTCAGGGTCATCGCCACGTTCACGGCCAACAGGATGCCGCCGCCCAAGTAGCCCAGGGCATATCCCAGGGCCGACACCCGGTCGCTGCGCGCCGGCTCGGCCACGTCCACCAGGAGGCTGTCGTAGAAGGTCAGGCCGCCGAAGAAGCCGATCGAGGCGAGCACGAACAATGCCAGCGCCGCCAGCCATTGTCCCTGCCCCACGAAGAACAGACCGGCCGTGGCGGCCACGCCGATGAGCGTGAACGCCAGCAGGAACGGCTTGCGCAGGCCGCCGCGGTCGGCGACGGCGCCCAGGGTCGGCGCCAGCAGCACCACCACGGCGCTGGCCAGCGCGCTGCCCATGCCCAGATGAAAGGTGCTGGTCGTGGCCTCGTGCTGGGCACTCCAGTACTGCTTGAAGAAGATGGGGAAGAAACCCGCGATCACGGTGGTGGCGAAGGCCGAATTGGCCCAGTCGTAGAGCGCCCAGGACCAGACGGCGCGGCGGTCCCCCGTCACAGCGGGCGCGCCAGCAACAGGGCGTCCTCGCGGCCGTGCGCCGCCGGATAATAGCGCTTGCGCACGCCGACGCGCTCGAAGCCGAGCCGCCGGTAGAGCGCGAGCGCGCCGGTATTCGAGGGGCGGACCTCCAGGAGGATGGTCGCGGCGCGCTCGCCCCGCGCCAGCCGTGCCATGTGCTCCAGCAGCAGCGTGGCCACGCCCCGGCGCCGGTACAGCGGGCCCACGCAGACATTGAGCACATGGGCCTCGTCCACGGTGACCGACAGCAGGCCGTAGCCGAGGACGTTGCCGGCCATGTCCACGGCCGCCAGGCAGCGGTAACCCACGCGCATGCAGTCGCGGAACACGCCCTCGCTCCAGGGGTAATCGTAGGCGGCGCGCTCGATCGCCAGTACCTCCGGCAGATCCGCCGTGGTCAGGGCACGCACGCTGAACAGCGCCTGCGGCTCGGCACTCATGGCGATGCCTCCAGCAGCGCCGCCGCCCGCTTGAGGTCCTCCCAGGCCCGGGCCTTCTGTTGCGGGCTGCGCAGCAGATAGGCCGGGTGGTAGGTCACCAGCACCGGGATATCCCGACGGGGATAGTCGTGGAGCCGCCCCCGCAGGCGTCCCAGGCTCTGGTCGGTACCGAGCAGGTTCTGGGCCGCGACCCGGCCCACGGCGATGATCAGCCGCGGCGACAGCAGGTCGATCTGGCGCTCCAGGTACGGCCGGTCGGCGGCCACCTCGTCGGGGTTCGGGTCGCGGTTGTTGGGCGGCCGGAACTTGCAGATGTTGGCGATATAGGCGTTTTTCGAACGGCTACGACCGATCGCGAACAGCATCCGGTCCAGCAGCTTGCCGGCACGGCCGACGAAGGGTTCGCCGCGGCGGTCCTCCTCCGCGCCCGGCGCCTCGCCCACGATCAGGAGATCGGCGTCGCGCGCGCCCACGCCGAACACCGGGCGCGAGGCGCCGCGATGATCCTGGCGGGCGAGATCGGCTTCCAGCGCCTCCCAGTCCATGCGGGCGATATCGGCTTCCGGGGCGGGCGCGCGCGCCCCGGCCTCGACCGTGGCCGTCGACGGCGCCGGGGCCGGCTCGGGCGGCGCTTTCTCGCCGCCGTGTCTCTCCGGGGCCGGTGCCGCGGGCGGTTCCGCCACCGCGACATCGGCCCTGTCCGCGGGCGGATAGCCGCCGGCGGCCGACCACCGTTCCCAAAGGGTCAATCCGAGCTCGCGCAGGTAGGCTTGGCGGTCGTCGACGCTCATTCCGGTTAGCTTACCGGGCGTGCTCCGACGACGCGACCCGTCCGCCCGTGACAGATCTCCCGGCGAGGTTCAGCCGTCCCGCCAGCAACGCCGGCAATACCGGCGCAGTGCCTTCGGGCGGTCCGCGAAGAGGCTCTCTCCGAGCTCGAACGCGGAGGCCTGAAGCGTCTCGCGCCGCGCCGTCAGCACCCGGGGCAACGCCCCGAGCTCGGCCGCCGGCAGCGCCGCGAGCGCGGGATCGAGCATGGCCAGGTCGTGGTCGTCGCCCAACAGGTCCGACAGCGTCTTGAGAGCGTCGCCGCGGGGGCCGAGCGTGTCCGGATCGATCGGCGCCAGCAACCGCACGTGGTACCAGTGGTACTTCACCTGCTTGCGCCATTCGTGCAGCGTCTCGGCGGCGGGATCGAGGCGTGCCGCCGCCAGGCGCTTGCGGCCGCTGCGGTAGGTGCGGGCCAGCCCCCGGCAGAGCGCGTCGGCTTCGTCGCCGCCGGCATCCGGCACCCAGTCCGCGACCCGCAGGCGTCCGGCCCGCAACGCCTCCTCGGCGGCGCGCACCGCCGCCCTGCCCGGCGCCGCATCCCGTCCGGCCGCGTCCAGCCGCCGGCGCAACGACGCGACGTCGGCGCCCGCGTCCCCGCCGTGCCCGACCAGGGCGTCGAACGCCTCCAGCAACGCCTCGGCATCGCGCAGGCCGGCGATCCCGCGGGCGGTGTCGCGGATGGCGGCGTTCTCCCGCCGGTAGACCTCCTCGGGCAGCGCGGGCCGGGCCAGGCGCAGCAAGGCCCGCAGCTTCTTGCAGCTCTTGCGGGCGTCGTGCACGTCGGGTTCCCCGGCCGTGAGCGCGTCGAGCGCCCGGTCGTACTGCTCGCAGGCGATCCGGCGGACGCCGTCGAACGGCGCCTCGCCGCGACGGAAACGATAGCCCATGCCCCGTTGTCCGCGCCTCAGGCGGTACGCCGCGCGTCCTCGACCTCCTGGCCGGCCAGGGCGCGGTTGATCGCCGAGATCGCGGCCTCCAGCGAGGCCGAGATGATGTCGGCGTCGATCGCGCAGCCGAAGGTCGAGGGGCCATCGCCCACCGAGGCCTCGACATAGGCGACGGCATCCGCGTCCGCGCCGTGGCCGCGGGCATGCTCGGTGTAATCGTGGATCACCACGTTCAGTCCCAGCGCCCGGTTGAGGCCGTCGATGAAGGCCGCGATGGGGCCGTTGCCGGTGCCCTTGATGCGTTGCTCGGCGCCGCGGTTGAGCACCACCGCCTCCACGCCGTGCTTGTCGCCGCCCTCGGCCTTGGAGGAGGCGGTGTAATCCTGGAACGACAGCGGCGTCGCCACCTCCAGGTATTCCCGCTCGAACAGCCGCAGGATCTCGGCACTGGTCAGCTCGCGACCGGTCTCGTCGGCCACCGCCTGCACCGCCTTGGAGAACTCGATCTGCATGCGGCGCGGCAGCACCAGCCCGAACTCGCTCTCCAGCACATAGGAGATGCCGCCCTTGCCCGACTGGCTGTTGACCCGGATCACGGCCTCGTAGGTGCGGCCCAGGTCCTTGGGATCGATGGGCAGGTACGGTACCTCCCAGACCCCGTCGGGATGGGCGGCGCGGTCCTTCAGGCCCTTGTTGATCGCGTCCTGGTGCGATCCCGAGAAGGCGGTGAACACCAACTCGCCCGCGTACGGATGACGCGGATGCACCGGCAACTGGTTGCAGTACTCGGCCATGCGCACGACATCGTTGATGCGCGAGAAATCCAGCCCGGGCTCCACGCCCTGGCTGTACAGGTTCATGGCCAGGGTCACCACGTCGACGTTGCCGGTGCGCTCACCGTTGCCGAACAGGGTGCCCTCGACGCGGTCGGCCCCGGCCATCTGGCCCAGCTCGGCGGCGGCGATGGCGCAGCCGCGGTCGTTGTGCGGATGCAGCGACAGGATCACGCCGTCGCGCGGCACCAGGTGCCGGTGCATCCACTCGATCTGGTCGGCGTAGACGTTGGGCGTGGCCATCTCCACCGTCGCCGGCAGGTTGATGATCGCGCGGTTGTCCGGCGTCGGGCGCCAGATGTCCAGCACCTCGTTGCAGATCTCGGCGGCGAACTCCAGCTCGGTGCCGGTGAAGCTCTCCGGCGAGTACTGGAAGGTCCACTCGGTGTCCGGATAGGCCGCGGCCAGGGTCTTGGTCCGCTGTGCCCCGCGCCGGGCGATGTCGATGATCCCGGCCTTGTCCATGCGGAACACGATCCGGCGCTGCGCCACCGAGGTCGAGTTGTAGATGTGGACGATGGCGCGGGGCACGCCCTCCAGCGCCTCGAAGGTGCGCTCGATCAGCTCGTCGCGGCACTGCGTCAACACCTGCACGCTGACGTCCGCCGGGATCAGGTCGTTGTCGATGATGTGCCGGCAGAAGTCGTAGTCGGTCTGGGACGCGGCCGGGAAGCCGATCTCGATCTGCTTGAAGCCGATCTCGATGAGGGCGTGGAACATGCGCAGCTTGCGCTCCAGGCCCATGGGCTCGATCAGGGCCTGGTTGCCGTCGCGCAGGTCGACGCTGCACCAGATCGGCGGCCGGTCGAGCGTGCGTCCGGGCCAGGTCCGGTCGTTCAGGCCGACCTGGGGAAAGGGTCGGTACTTGGTCGCGGGATGCTGTCTGTCGTTGTCGCTCATCGCGATGCTCCCATCACGGGCGCCGCGGCATGCGCGGCGGCCTGGAATCCATCAAGGGTGTTCTCGGAACGGGCGGTTGTCGGCCTCGCCCTGGCCATGTGCGTCACTTCTGCCTTACGGCAGAAGTCGTAGCGCGAGGGCGAGCGGAAGCAGGCGGGCGGGCACGGCGACATGGCGGCCGCGGGGAGCGGTCGCGCGGGAATCGCTTTGTCGGGCCCGAATCTTCATCGTGTGACGTATCGCCTTGAGGCGATGCCGACTATAACGCAGGGGCCCCGGAGCGGCAAGGCCCGGCGCCCCGGTCAACGCCGGCGGCGCCACCAGCGGGCCACCGCCAGGGCCGGACCGGACGCGGCGTACACCAGGAAGGCGCCGAACAGCACGCGGGGCGGATCCAGGGTCACCAGCACGAAGGCCAGCAGCACCACGAGGATATAGGTGAACGGCACCCGCTCCCGCAGGTTGAGGTCCTTGAAGCTCTGGTAGCGGATGTTGCTGACCATGAGCGCACCGGCGGCCACCGTGAGCGCGAACACCGGCAACAGCAGGTCGGCGCCGTCGAGACCGAAGTCGTGCGCGACCCAGACGAAGCCCACCAGCAGACCGGCCGCCGCGGGACTCGGCAGGCCCAGGAAGACCTTCTTCTCGCTGAGGCCGCCGCGGGTGACGTTGAAGCGGGCCAGGCGCAGCGCCGCCGAGGCCATGTAGAAGAAGGCGGCGAGCCAGCCCAGCTTGCCGCCGATGAGGTTGATGGCCTCGAAGCTCTGCAGGCTGAACAGGTAGGCGATCAGGCCCGCCGCGAGGCCGAAGGCCACGAGGTCGGCGAGGCTGTCGTACTGGATGCCGAAATCGCTCTGGGTATTGGTGAGCCGGGCCACGCGCCCGTCGAGCATGTCGGTGAGCATGGCCGCGAAGATCGCCACGGCCGCGGCGTTGAAGCGCCCCTGGGTCGCGGCGATGATGGCGTAGAAGCCGGCGAACAGCGTGCCCGTGGTGAACAGGTTGGGCAGCAGGTAGATGCCGCGCCGACGCTGGCGCTCGCTCTCGGGGTTGCCGGGCTCTTCGGACATGACGGTGAGTGTACCCGAGGCGGCGACGTCAGGCCGCCTGCCCCTGACCGCTGCCGTTACCGTTCTTCTTGTGCATCAGCTTTGCCAGCGCGCAGCAGCCGGCGGTCACCCGCTGGTCCAGGTCGACTTCCAGCCGGGTGTCCACCGGCAGGTAGAGATCGATGCGGCGCGCCAGCCGGCGCATGCCGCAGCGCCGGCCCTGGCCCACGCGCTCGCCGTAGCGGGCCTGGCAGGGACGCGCGCCGAACATGGCGCCCTCCGACACCGCGATCACGACATCGTCGCCCTCGTCCGTGCGGATCCACGAGGCGGTGCCGCGGAACTCCGGCCAGGCATCCGACGCCAGCTCCAGCACGGTGCCCTCCACCGGCGCCCGCAGGAAATACGAGCCGAAGCGGGCCACGTCGAGGCTCACGCGCACCGCTTCGCGATCCAGGAACGGGTCGTAGCATTCGCGGCGGTGGATCACCCGGCCGTCCGCTGGCGTGACCACGGCCAGGGGCTCGGCCAGGGCGCGCCGGTCGGCGTCGTGGAAATACCCGACCAGCAGGCCCGCGAGCCCCAGGAACGGCAGCAGGGCCCACCAGGCGAGGAAGCTGTAGGCCAGCAGGCCGCCGACCGCGGCGAGCGCGATCAGCGGCCAACCCTCGCGGGCCACGTGCAGGAAGGTGACGTTGCGCATGCCGGAAACGGCCTGCCGGAAGTGTCGTGCTTACGTATACGCGCCGGATCAGTTCTTGGACTTGTCGACGATCTTGTCCTTGCTGATCCAGGGCATCATGCCCCGCAGCTTGGCGCCGACCTTCTCGATCGGATGCTCGCGGGACAGCCGGCGGCCGGCCTTGAGCGTGGGCGTGCCCGCCTGGTTCTCGTTGATGAACTCGCGGGCGAACTTGCCGGTCTGGATCTCGCCGAGGATGCGACGCATCTCCGCCTTGGTGTCCTCGGTGATGATCCGGGGACCGCGGGTGAAGTCGCCGTACTCGGCCGTGTTGGAGATCGAGTAGCGCATGTTGGCGATACCGCCCTCGTAGATCAGGTCCACGATCAGCTTCACCTCGTGCAGGCACTCGAAGTAGGCCATCTCCGGCTCGTAGCCGGCCTCGACCAGGGTCTCGAAACCGGCCTGGATCAGGGCGGTCATGCCGCCGCAGAGCACCGCCTGCTCGCCGAACAGGTCGGTCTCGGTCTCCTCGCGGAAGCTGGTCTCGATGACGCCGGCACGGCCGCCGCCGTTGGCCACGGCATAGGACAGGGCGATGTCCTTGGCCTGGCCGGAGGCGTCCTGGGCCACCGCGATCAGGCTGGGCACGCCGCCGCCCTTGACGTAGGTGGTGCGCACCAGATGGCCGGGGCCCTTGGGCGCGACCATGAACACGTCCAGGTCGGCGCGCGGCTCGATCAGCTCGAAATGCACGTTGAAGCCGTGCGCGAACGCGATCGCCGCACCCTGGCGGATATTGGGCTCGATCAGCTCGTTGTAGAGCGCGACCTGGTGCTCGTCCGGGGCCAGGATCATGACCACGTCGGCGGCGGCCACGGCGGACTCGATCTCGGCGACCGCGAGACCGGCCTCCTCGGCCTTCTTCCGGGACCCGGAGCCCTTGCGCAGGCCCACGGTGACATCGACCCCGGATTCCTTGAGGTTGTTCGCGTGGGCGTGGCCCTGCGAACCGTAGCCGATGATCGCGACCTTCTTGCCCTGGATGATCGAGAGATCGCCATCCTTGTCGTAGTAGACGTTCATGCTCACGTTATCGTCTCCGAGCCCGTATGTTCGTAGCGTAAACCGATCTCGCCGGGCGTCACCGCCATGGCGCCGCTGCGGATCACCTCCCGTAGCCGGCCGGTGGCCCCGAGGGCCGAGACCAGCTCGCCGACGGCCTCCCCGGTGCCGAGGAACCGGATCGTCCGGATACCGTCGCGGTCATCTATCACCTCCGCGCCCGCGCGCGCGATGCAGTCGTCCACCGACTTATCGGCCGCGGCCTTGGCGAACAACAGCTCGCTCTCGATGTGCTCGCCGCCGGTCATGTCGAGCACGTCGATCACGTCGACCAGCTTCAGCAGTTGCCGGTTGATCTGCTCGACCACGTCGTCGGTGCCGGTGGTGACCAGCGTGAGCCGCGACACGGTGACGTCGTCGGTCGGCGCCACGTTCAGCGACTCGATATTGAAACCGCGCTGCGAGAACATGCCGGCGACGCGCACCAGCGCGCCCGCCTCGTTCTGCATCAGGATGGAGATGATATGCCGCATGGGCGCCAAATCGCGGGTTTTGCCCGCCCGACCCCCTGAAAAGAAAGCGCGCACCCTAATCCCAACGGGGGAGAAAATCAACCGTGCGGACCGTGCCGCGGTCCGCACGGTTGTCCCGGACGCGCAAAAGCGCGATCCGGGACCCGGGAAGCCTTCGACTCACAATCCAAGCGAAAACGCGTTCCGTAACCCAGCGGATTGAGACACGCCGACTGCCGACGCCCACCGCGGACCTGGAGCCAGGATCACGCCCGACGGCATCGCCCGGCCAGCGCCGCCCATTACCCCCACCGCGCCGCCATGCGATAAACTATCGGGTTTCCCGACACCGATTTCAGGCAACACGATGGCCCAGGCCCGAACCGAACCCACCGACCACCCCCGGCACCCGCTGGCCGGTACCCGCCTCTCCGGCGCGGAGATGATCGTGCAGGTACTGGCCGACGAGGGCGTGGACACGGTATTCGGTTACTCCGGCGGCGCCATCCTGCCGACCTACGACGCCATCTTCCGGTTCAACCGGGAGCACCACGACCGCCTGCCGCTGATCGTGCCCGCCAACGAGCAGGGCGCCGGCTTCATGGCGGCCGGCTACGCGCGCGCCTCCGGCAAGGTGGGCGTGGCCGTGGTCACTTCCGGCCCCGGCGCCACCAACACCGTCACCCCGGTGCGCGACTGCATGGCCGATTCCGTGCCCATGGTCCTGATCTGCGGCCAGGTCGCCCGCGCCGCGGTCGGTACCGACGCCTTCCAGGAGGCGCCGGTGTCCAACATCATGAGCTCGGCGGCCAAGCACGTGTTCCTGGTCACCGAGCCGGAGAAGCTGGAGGCGACCGTGCGCACGGCGTTCGAGATCGCGCGCTCCGGCCGTCCGGGCCCGGTGGTCATCGACGTGCCCAAGGACGTCCAGAACTGGGAGGGCGAGTTCCGCGGCGAGGGCGTGCTGCCGATCCCCGGCTACCGCCAGCGCATGAACGCGCTCGCCGCCAACCACATCGACGACGCCGAGTGCGCCGACTTCTTCCGCATGCTCAGCCAGGCGGAGCGGCCGCTGATCTACGCCGGCGGCGGCGTGATCAACGGCGACGCCGCGCAGCCCATGCGCGACCTGGCGCAGGCCTTCGGCATCCCGGTGGTGACCACGCTGATGGGCATCGGCGCCTTCGATACCACCGATCCCCTGTCCCTGCACATGCTGGGCATGCACGGCACCGCCTACGCCAACTACGCGGTGGACGACTGCGACTTCCTGATCGCCATGGGCGCGCGCTTCGACGATCGCGTGGCGGCCGTGCCGGACAAGTTCGCGCCGCAGGCCAAGCACATCGCCCACTTCGACACCGACGCCTCCGAGATCAACAAGGTCAAGGCGGTGGACTGGCAGCACGTGGGCGTGCTCGCCGAGAGCCTGCAGCGCCTGCTGGCCTATGGCCGCGAGATCGGTTTCAGCCGCGACTTCAGCGACTGGCACGCGCACGTGGCCGACCTCAAGGCCCGCTACGCGATGAACTACGACCGTGAGTCGGAGCTGATCCAGCCCTACTACGTGGTCGAGGAGATCAACCGCCTGACCGGCGGCGAGGCCGTGATCGCCACCGGCGTCGGCCAGCACCAGATGTGGGCCGCCCAGTACTTCGATTTCCGGCACCCGCGCCTGTGGCTGACCTCCGGCTCCATGGGCACCATGGGCTTCGGCCTGCCGGCGGCCATCGGCGCCCAGTTCGCGCAGCGCGACCGGCTGGTGATCGATATCGACGGCGATGCCTCGATTCGCATGAACCTGGGCGAGCTGGAGACGGTGACCACCTACGACCTGCCGCTGAAGATCGTGGTGCTGAACAATTTCGGCGACGGCATGGTCAAGCAGTGGCAGAAGCTCTTCTTCAAGGGCCGGCTGTCCGCCTCGGACAAGTCGCTGCACAAGAAGGACTTCGTCAAGGCCGCCGAGGCCGACGGCTTCGAGTTCGCCCGGCGCCTGGACCGCAAGGCGGACGTGCCGGCCGTGATCAAGGAGTTCATCGAATTCCAGGGACCGGCGTTCCTGGAGGTGATCATCGACCCGGACGCCGGCGTCTACCCCATGGTGGGCCCCGGCATGAGCTACCGCGAGATGATCACCGGCGACCACATCCCCAACCGCTACGACAACGCCGGGGACGCGGAAGTGGATCAGTCGGAAGCCTTCTGACGGCCGCGGGGCAAACGCCCCGCGGTCGCGTTCCCGTGCGTATCCGGAGGGCCCATGACCCGGATCGTCACGGAAAAGGAACTGACCGGCCACGTCGCCGCGGACGCCGACGGCCTGGACGCGGTGGCGGACGGCTTCGCCCGGCTCGGTCGCGGCGAGGTGACGTTGCCGCCGATCCTGGGCCTGGAGATCCCGGACGCCAACGGCGCCGCCGACGCCAAGGCCGCCTACGTGCGCGGCTGGGACCGCTTCGCGATCAAGGTCTCGACCCGCTTCTTCGACAACCCCCGCATCGGCCTGCCCAGCGCCGGCGGCATGATGGCGGTGCTCGACGCCGGCACCGGCCGGGTCGAGGCGGTGCTGCTGGACAACGGTTACCTCACCACCGTGCGCACCGCCCTGGCCGGCGCCCTGGCGGCGCGCCACCTGGCGCCCGAGCGGGTGGCCACCGTCGGCGTCCTCGGCGCCGGCGGCCAGGCCCGCTGGCAGCTCCGCGCCCTGCGGCTGGTGCGCGATTTCCGGCGCGTGTTCGTGTACGGCCGGGACCCGGAGCGCGCCAAGGCCTGCGCGCGCGAGATGGCCGGCGAACTCGATCGCGACGTGACGGCCGCCGAATCCGCCGAGGCCGCGGTGCGCGGCGCCGATGTGGTGGTCACCACCACGCCCGCGACCGCGCCGCTGGTGCGGGCCGAATGGCTCGGCCCCGGCCAGCACATCACCGCGATGGGCTCGGACGCCGGCCACAAGAACGAGCTCGATCCGGCCGCCCTGGCCGCCGCCGACGTCCTGGTCTGCGATGCCGTGGCCCAGTGCCGGGAACGCGGCGAGCTGCGCCACGCCCTCGCCGGCGGCACCCTGCCCGATACCGACAATGTCCGCGAACTGGGGGCGATCGTCGCCGGCGCCGTGCCGGGCCGCGAGAACCAGGACCAGCTCACCGTCGCCGACCTGACGGGGGTCGGTGTCCAGGACACCGCCATCGCCCGGCTCGCGCTGGATCGCGCCGAGGCGCGGGGCCTGGGCACGGTCCTCGACTGAAGCCGGCGAACTCGTCAGGAAGGCATCCAGCCCTCGCGGCAGACCCCGTCGCTTGCCACGAACCCCGTATGCGACCGCCGCGGATGCGCAACGACGCCGTCATGCCGTCATACCGCGCGCCATCGCCTCATGATACTTTCGCCGCATGCCGCGCCGAACCAAGATCGTCGCCACCCTGGGGCCGGCCACCGACGGGCCGGACGTGCTCGCCGCTTTGCTCGACGCGGGCGTGGACGTCGTGCGGCTGAACTTCTCGCACGGCGACCCGGGGTCGCACCGCGAGCGGGCGGCGCGGGTGCGTGCGCTCGCCGCGGAAAAGCGGCGGCCGGTCGCCGTCCTCGGTGACCTCCAGGGGCCCAAGATCCGCATCGAATCCTTCGCCGGCGGCGCCGTCGACCTCGTCGAGGGCCGCGCCTTCGCCCTCGACGCCGCCCTGCCCGCGGACGCCGGCAACGACGAGGTCGTGGGCGTGGCCTATCCCGACCTGCCCCGGGATGTCGCCCCCGGCGCCGAACTGCTGCTGGACGACGGCGCCATCGAGCTGGTGGTCGAGCGCGTGACCGGCACCCGCATCGACTGCCGGGTGCGTACCGGCGGCCGCCTGGGTGACCGGAAAGGCTTGAACCTGCGCGGCGGCGGCCTGTCCGCCGGCGGCCTGGGCGACAAGGACGCCGCCGACATCCGCCTGGCCGCCGAACTGGAGGTGGATTTCCTGGCGGTGTCCTTCCCGCGTTCGGCGACGGACCTGGAAGAGGCACGCGGCCTGTTGCACGCGGCCGGCGGCCGGGCCCGGCTGGTGGCCAAGATCGAACGCGCCGAGGCGGTGGCGGACCTGGAGGCCGTGATCGGGGCCGCGGACGCGGTGATGGTGGCGCGCGGCGATCTCGGCGTGGAGATCGGCGACGCCGAGCTGCCGGCGGTCCAGAAGCGCATCATCTCGCAGGCCCGGGAGATGAACCGTCCCGTCATCACGGCGACCCAGATGATGGAGTCCATGGTCGACAGCCCCCGGCCCACCCGGGCCGAGGTGCTGGACGTGGCCAACGCCGTGCTCGACGGCACCGACGCGGTGATGCTCTCGGCCGAGAGCGCGGTGGGCGCCTACCCGGTGCAGGCCGTGGCCGCGATGGCGCGTATCTGCGCCGGCGCCGAGCGCGAGCAGGCGGCGCCCCGCTCGGCCGCCCACGTGGAGACACACTTCCGGCGCACCGACGAGGCCATCGCCATGGCCACCGTCTACACCGCCACCCACATGCACGCGGACGCCATCGTCGCGCTGACCGACTCCGGCACCACCGCGCTGCTGATGTCGCGCCAGGACGTGCCGGTGCCGATCTATGCCCTCACGGCCTATCCCGAGACCCGGCGTTTCCTGGCCCTGTGCCGGGGCGTCTACCCGGTGGACTTCGAGCCCAGCGCGATCGAGGGCCCGACCCCCATCCGCGAGGCCATCGCCCGCCTGCGGGAGATGGGCGCCGTGCGCGAGGGCCAGCGCGTGCTGGTCACCAAGGGGGATTTCACCGGCCCCGGCGGCACCAACGCCATGAAGATCGTCACCGTGTAGGAGCCGTGCCGCGTTTCCGGTATGTTGCGAGCGGCAACCGCGTCGACAACGGAGAACGGACATGACGCTCGAGATCATCAGCCAGCGGCCGTCGGAGCGACGGTTCCCGCATCCCCTGCTGTTCGTGCACGGCGCGTGGCACGGTGCCTGGTGCTGGGACGAGCACTTCCTGCCCTGGTTCGCGGCGCGGGGCTTCGAGGCCCACGCCGTGTCCCTGCGCGGGCACGGCGACAGTCCCGGCCGCGAGGGCATCCGCTGGCACCGGATCGCGGATTACGTCGACGACGTGGCCGAGGCCGCCGCGACGCTGGACCGGCCGCCGGTGGTGATCGGCCACTCCATGGGCGGCCTGATCACCCAGAAATACCTGGAGCGGCACCCGGCGCCGGCGGCGGTGCTGCTGGCCACCATCCCCACCCGCGGGGTGCTGCCGTTCGTGACCCGGCTGGGCCTGCACCGGCCGCTGACCCTGGCGTCGAGCCTGCTGCATCTCAGTCCGTACCGGCTGGTCGCCACGCCCGAGCTGTCCACGGCGGCCTTCTTCTCGGAAAGCCTGCCGGAGACGACCCGCCGGGCCTACCACGATCGGTTGGTGGAAGAGTCCTTCCGCATGATCCTGGACGCCGGCGTGCTGGACCTGCCCCGCCCGAAGCGGATCTCGACGCCGATCCTGGTGCTGGGCGCCGACAACGACGCCATCTTTCCGCCGCACGAGATGCGCGCCACCGCCCGCGCCTACGGCGCCGAGTGCGAGATCCTGGCGGACACCGCCCACGACGTGATGCTGGAGCCCCGCTGGGAGGCGGGTGCCGAACGCATCGCGACCTGGCTGCAAGGATACCGCTGACGCGTCACGGCCACGGTGAGAGAATGGCGCGCCCCACCCGACCGCATGCGCTATGACCGACGCCACCGATACCGACCGCCGTCCCCGTATCCGTCTCCGGCCCGGCCGCCATAAGCGCGCCGCCGCCGGCCACCCCTGGGTGTTCTCCAACGAGATCGAGATGGATGCCGCGGCCCGCGCCCTGCCGGCGGGCGGCATCGTCGACCTCCTGAGGGCGGACGGCGGCGCGCTGGCCACGGCCTATTTCAATCCGCACACCCTGATCGCCGCGCGCATCCTGGCCGAGGAGACCGGCGTGCCGGTGGACGCGGATTTCCTGGCCGCGCGCCTGCACTCGGCCTTGGCGTTGCGCGAGACCCTGTTCGATACCCCGCACTACCGGCTGGTGCACGCCGAGGCCGACGGCCTGCCGGGACTGATCGTCGACCGCTACGGCGACACCGTCGTGCTCCAGGCCAACACCGCCGGCATGCAGTCACTGACCGACATGCTCGTCGCCACCCTGGAACAGGTGCTTCCGGGCATCAAGATCGTGCTCAAGAACGACGCCCCGGCGCGGCGGCTGGAGGGGCTCGACGACGACGTGCGCGTGCTGCGCGGCGAGCCGGCCTCGCCCCTGCCCCTGGTGGAGAACGGCCTAACCTTCTACGCCGACCCGCTGTCCGGCCAGAAGACCGGCTGGTTCTACGATCACCGCGCCAATCGGGCGTACGCGGCCGCCCTGGCGCGACGGCTGAACGGTCCCCGCGTGCTGGATTGCTACGCCTATGCCGGCGGCTTCGCGGTGGCTTGCGCCGCGGCGGGCGCGGCCGAGGTCCTGGCCGTCGACCGCTCCGAGGCGGCCCTCGCGCTCGCCGAGCGAGCGGCCGCCGCCAACGATGTCGGCGACCGCTGCCGCTTCCGGCGCGGCGAGGCCTTCGCCACCCTCACCGAGCTGACCGAGGCCGGCACGCAGTTCGACCTCGTGATCGCCGATCCGCCGGCCTTCGCGAAGGCGCGGCGCGATATCAAGCCGGCGCTCAAGGGCTATCGCAAGCTGACCCGCCTGGCGGCGGCCGCCGTGGCGCCGGGCGGCTTCCTGATATTGGCGTCCTGCAGCCATCACGTGGACGGCAACGCCCTGCTGGAGGCCGCGGGCCGCGGCCTGCGCGACGCCGGCCGCGCGGCGCGCGTGCTGCGCCGCGCCGGCGCCGACGCCGACCACCCGGTACATCCGCGGTTGCCCGAGAGCGCCTACCTGAAGACACTTGTGATACAACTCGATTAAACCCGAACCGGAGCATCACCGGCACCCGCGACCGGGAGGATATCCATGAGCTGCTGCCATCACTACGAGTTCGTCGAGGGCGGCGACAACGCCTTCACCGTCGACGCCTCCACCCTGACCTTCGGCCGCGGCTGCCTGCGCGAGGCCGGCGACCGCGCGGCCGCCCTGGGCATGCGCCGGGTGGCCCTGTTCACCGACCCGCACCTGGCGGCCCTGCCCCATGTCGAGACCGTGCGGGAATCGCTCCGCAAGGCGGGTCTCGACGTGGTGGTCTACGACGAGGTCCGGGTGGAACCCACCGACGGCTCGTTCCGGAACGCCGCGCGCTTCGCCCGCGAAGCGCGGCCCGACGGCTACGTCTCGGTCGGCGGCGGCTCGGTGATCGATACCTGCAAGGCGGCCAACCTCTACGCCAGCCATCCCGCGGACTTCCTGACCTACGTGAACGCGCCCATCGGCGACGGCGCCCCCGTGCCGGGGCCGCTCGCCCCGCACATCGCCTGCCCCACCACCAGTGGCACGGGCAGCGAGTGCACCGGCATCACCATCTTCGATTTCGAATCGATGCGGGCCAAGACCGGCATCGCCTCGCGCGCGCTGCGTCCGAGCCAGGCCCTGGTGGACCCCGAGGTCACCGCCACCCTGCCGGGCGCGGTGGTGGCGGCCAGCGGCTTCGACGTGCTCTCGCACGCCCTGGAGTCCTACACCGCCCGGCCCTACACCCGACGCCCGGCGCCGGACAACTTCGCCCAGCGTCCCATGAGCCAGGGCGCCAACCCCTGGAGCGACCTCGGCTGCGCCGAGGCCCTGCGCCTGACCGGCGAGTACCTGGTGCGGGCGGTGCGCGACGCGGCGGACGCCGAGGCCCGCGAACAGATGATGTGGGCGGCGACCCTGGCGGGCATCGCGTTCGGCAACGCGGGCGTGCACGCCCCGCACGGCATGTCCTACGCGGTCGCCGGCCTGGTGCGCGATTACATGCCGCCCGGCTACGACGCCGACCACGCGATGGTGCCGCACGGCATGTCGGTGATCGTCAACGCCCCCGCCGTGTTCCGGCACCTCGCCGCGCAGGCGCCCGAGCGCCACCTGGACGGTGCCCGCTGGCTGGGCGCCGATGCCGCCGGCGCGACCCCCGCCGACGCCGGCGAGGTCCTGGCCAAGCGCCTGATCGGCATGATGCGCGAGACGGACATGCCCAACGGGCTGTCCGGCGTCGGCTACGGCGAGGCCGACATCGCCGCGCTCACCAAGGGCGCCTACCCCCAGCAGCGGCTGCTCAAGAACGCGCCGGTGGACATCACCGAAGACCTCCTCGGCGAGCTGTTCACCGACGCCGTCCAATATTGGTAAAGAGAAATGAACCACAGAGGCACAGAGACACAGAGGCAAGAGCCACAAAGAATAAAAATAATTTTTCCTCTTAATCTTCGTGCTATTTCTTGCATTTTCTAGTTATTTATATATTTCTTTTCTCTGTGTCTCTGTGTCTCTGTGGTTAGTAATATGAAAGACGAAATTCCGAGTCGGGCCGACTACCGGCACTTCGTGCCCATCACCACGCGCTGGGCGGACAACGATGTCTACGGGCACGTCAACAATGTCACCTACTACGCCTACTTCGACACCGCCGCCAACCGCTACCTGATCGACGCCGGCGGCCTCGACATCCACGCGGATCCCGTGTTCGGCATCGTGGTCGAATCCCAGTGCCGGTACCACGCCGCGGTGGCCTTTCCCGAGGCGCTGGAGGCGGGCGTGCGCGTCGACCGCCTGGGCAACCGCGCCGTCACCTATGGCATCGGCATCTTCCGCGAGGGCGAGGACACCGCCGCGGCCCACGGCCACTTCGTGCACGTCTTCGTGGAACGCGACAGCCGCCGGCCGACCCCCATCCCCGACAAGATCCGCCGGGCGCTGGAAGCGATCCGTGTGGATGTCTAGAACTCAAGACTAACCACAGAGGCACAGAGGACACAGAGAAAAGGAATTCAACATAATCATGAAAAGACAAAGAGACCGGGGGTAAAAGGGCAAAGCGCTGCGTATTACCAAGCCCTTTCATGGCTTTCATCTTCAAACCTCTGTGTTCTCCGTGTCTCTGTGGTTAATCTTCAACAACCGGGTCAGGAATCCGGGTGAAGGCGATGCGCATGGGGGCCGCGTCCATGGCCCCGTGGGCGCCGCCGAGGTAGACCGCCTGCTTGCCGAAGCGGCCGTTGAGGGCGTCCACCGCGGCATTCAGGCGGCTGCGCTGGCGACCGTCGCCGAACAGATCCAGCGACCGGCCGCGCGCCGCGCTCAGGTGGGTCAGGGTCACGCCGACCTTGAGCAGACCGGCCCGGCGGCGCGGACGATCGTCCCACAGCGCCCGCAGGACCCGCGACAGGGCCAGGGTGTCGTCGCTGGCGTCCAGGCGCCGCTTGCCGTGCCAGCGGCGGCCGTCGACATAGCCCAGATCCAGTGTCATCCCGCCGGCGACCAGACCCTGGCCGCGCAGCCGCCAGGCCGCCTTCTGCAGCAGCCGATGGGCGACGCGCACCGCGAGCGCGTCGCGGCGCATGTCCGGCGGCAGCACGTGCGAATGACCGACGGTGGCGCGCGCCGACGGCCGCTCGAACGAGGGCGCGCCGCGCAGCGCCGCGTGCATGCGCTCGCCGCCGACGCCGCCCCAGATCGCCGCCAGCTCCGCCGGGCCGGCCGCGCACAGGGTCCGCACATCGCGGATGCCGGCCGCCCGCAGCCGGGCCAGCATGCGCGGCCCCACGCCGTGCAGCTCGCCCAGTTCCAGGCGGTACAGGGCGTCGGGCAGGTCCGCCGCCTCCAGCACGGTGATGCCGTCCGGTTTGTCCATCTTGGAGGCGGTCTTGGCCAGGAAACGGTTGGGCGCGATGCCGATCGAGCAGGTCACCGCCGCCTTTCGCCGCACGGCCGCCTTGATCGCGGCGGCGACCCCCTCGGCCCGGTCCCGCTGCCGCCAGGTGCCGGTGAGACGGCACGCCACCTCGTCGATGGAGGCGACCTCGTCGATCGGGATGCAGCTCTCGATGGCGCGCAGGAGCTTGTGATGATAAGCGATGTAGACCTCGTGCCGGGCCTGGACGAAGGCGATGTCCGGGCACAGGCGGCGGGCTTCCGCCACGCCCGTGCCGGTCTTCACGCCGAAGGCCTTGGCCTCGTAGCTGGCGGCGATACAGCAGGTCGTGTCCGCCTGCAGCGGCACCACCGCCACCGGCCGGCCGGCCAGGTTGTCCGGATCCTCCGCCTGCTCCACCGAGGCGAAGAAGGAATCGAAATCCACGAACAGGGCGTTGAGGATCATCGGCGGCATTCCTCCCGCGGCCCGGACCGGGCACGGCATGACTGTATTTTTATACAGTTTGCGTGGGCGCGCGATCTCGGTCAATCTGCGCGTCCGGCACCCGGCCCCGTATGGACGGGGCCGAACCGCGAGGGATCGAGGAAACGATGTTGCGCCGGCACGTCCTGCCGTACCTGATCTGGCTGGTCTACCGCCTGTGGTCGCTGTCCTGGCGATCGGCATCGGTGGAGCACCCGAGCGTGGCCAGCGCCCGCCGCGAGGGGCGGCCGTGCATCTACGCCCACTGGCACGGCGACGAGCTCGCCATACTGCGCCTGGTCGGCCCCTACCGGATCGCCACCATGACCTCCACCAGCCGCGACGGGCAGGTCATGGACCGGGTGCTGCGGCTGCTCGGCGGCACCAGTTGCCGCGGCAGTTCCTCGCGCGGCGGCATGGGCGCGCTCAAGGGCCTGGTGCGGCTATGCCGGAACGGCCACAACGCCTCCCTGGCGGTCGACGGTCCGCGCGGGCCGCTGCACGAGGTCAAGCCCGGCGTGTTCCAGCTCGCGCGTCTGGCTGGCGGCGTGGTGGTGCCGGTGGGCGTCGCCGCCAGCGCCGCCCACGTCTTCCACAAGTCCTGGAACAAGGCGCAGTTCCCCTGGCCCTGCGCCCGGGTCGTGACCGTCTTCGGCCCGGCGATGGAGCCGGCCGAACGCTGCGTCGAGAACGGCTACGACGAGGCGGCCCGCGAGCTGGCGGACGCCATCCATGCCGCGAGCGCCGACGCCCGCCGCAGCCTCGGCGAGCATGCCGTTCCGCGGGCCGGCGACTGACCCTCTCAACGCGCCGCCAGGTAGCGCTCCCCGAACAACATCTCGAGCTGCAGGGACAAGCCCGGCTCCGCTCGGAAACCCTCCTGGCGCTGCCAGATCACGTCGGGCACCACCGACAGGAACATCCAGTCCTGATGCACGCGGCGCCGGAAGCGCACGCCCACGCGGTAGCGTTCGCTGCGCAGCACCGGGCGGCTGACCGCTTCCATGCCGATCTCGTAGGCCAGGGAATTGCGGGCATCCAGGATCTGATACAGGGCGACGCCGTGACCCAGGGTCCACTCGTCGGTCTCGTCCAGCCAGCGGTAGCGCGTGCTGGCGCGCAGGGCGAAGCGCTCGTCCAGGCGCCGGTCGAGATCGACCTCCGCGGTCTGGCCGGCGCCGTCCGCGTCGAACCAGTAAAGGGTCTCCTTGAAACGCAGCCGCCAATCGCCCAGCGACCAGGCACGACGCGCGCGGGCGCGCGCGAACGCTTCCGGCGGCGTGCGCACCTTGATGCCGGCGTCCGTGCTGAGCTGGAAACCCGCGGTTTCCGTGAAGACCCGCCGCAGGCCGGCGAACAGCCCCGAGGCATCGTCGTCCTCGCCCTCGCGGCGTGCGTTGGCCGGGCCGTCGCTGCGGGGATCGAGCTCGGCGGCCGCGCTTTCCAGCAGGAGCTTGAAGCGGTGCTCGGTACGCGGCAGGTCGACTTTCACGCGGAAGTCGGCGCCCGTCTCGTTGTCGCCGGCCTCCGCGAACTGCTGCTCCAGCTCGATCTCGACATAGCTGCCCGAGACCTCGTCGTAGACATCGCTGGAGCCGAAATAGCTGTCGATCTGGCGGGACAAGTTGCCCACGCGCCGCGAGAACCAGGCGTGCGGCGCGTTCAGATAGTCGAGGTAACCGCTGCCGGGGTCCGCGGGCGACGCTTCCGGCGCGGCCGCATCCTCGGCGCCGGCCGCCAGGAACGGCAGCCAGGCGGCGACAAGCGCCAGTGCGGTGCGACGGATCGATCCCCCGTTCATCCCTCCGTCATAACCGCTCGCCCGCCGCGGGGCAAGCGGCGGCCGCCCGCGGCGCCGCGGGCGGCCGCCTGCCGGGTCGCGTCAGACCGTGCCGGCCGCGAGACCTTCGGCACCGCGCTCGCGGCGCAGCAGCAGGTAGAGCAGCGGTCCGATGGAGCCGCCCACCAGCGTGAGCCCGACATAAGGCCAGGGGTTCGCGCCGCGCCGGCGGGCATCCGCCACCAGCCAGACCAGGATCAACCCGCAGGCGATGGCCAGGTCGGCCAGGATCTGGATCGCGCCCCAGTCCGCGAGCCCCGCCCGCCAGATGCCCAGGTAGCCCACCTGGAACATCGCGTACGCGGACAGCGCCGCGAAATCGAGCAACACCAGGGCCACCAGCAGTTTCTTCCAGTCAAACGTCATGTCCGTCTCCTTGCGTCGTGTCGCGGCCTCCATGTTCCGGGCCGGCGGCGGCGCGGCAATTACCCCGGACGTAATTGCCGGACGTACACTCCCCGCTAGGCTATTGTCGACGGCGTCACAGGGAGGACCGGAGAGCCGCGATGACCGCGACCACATGGCAATGCCCCGACGGCGGCCGGCTGCAGGGCGATGTATTCGAGGCGGACGTACCCCTCGCGCGGGCGGTGCTGGCGCCGGGCATGGGCATCCCGCGCGGCTTCTACCGGCGCTTCGCGGCCTATCTGGCCGGACGCGGCATCGCCACCGTCACCTTCGATTACGGCGATCGCCCCGGGACCCGCATGTCCGACTGGGGTCGCCGCGACCTGGAAACGGTGCTCGCGGCCCAGCCCGCGGACCTACCCCTGTTCCTGGTCGGCCATAGCTGCGGCGGCCAGCTCGCGGGCCTGGCGCCGAGCGCGCGCCGCCTGTCCGGCCTCGTGCTGGTCGCGGCCCAGAGCGGCCACTGGCGGCACTGGCACGGCCGCGGCCGGCTCGGCATGTGGCTTCTGTGGCACGTCCTGATCCCCCTGCTGGCACACGGGCGGCGCTTCCCCGCGCGGCGCCTGGGGATGTTCGGCCGGGACGTGCCGGCGGGCGTGGCGCGGCAATGGGCGCAGTGGGGCCGACGGCGGCGCTACCTGTTCGAGCCCTCGCCGGGGCTGGATACGGCGCTCTACCGCGAGCTCGCGGTGCCGGCGCTGGCCTACGGCTTCGCCGACGACGGCTATGCCCCGGCGCCCGCGATCGACGCCCTGCTTGCCGAGTATCCGCGATTGACCGTCGAGCGACGGCAGGTGACGCCGGCCGACGCCGGGCTCGACGCCATCGGCCACATGGGATTTTTCCGCGAGGGCGCACGGGAAGCCCTGTGGCAACCGACCGCGGACTGGCTCCTGACCGCCGCGCGAGAAACGGAGAGTCGGCATGGCTAGCGTCGCCACGGCGGCGGAGAACACGGGCTTCGGCGACGCCCTGCGCCGCTGGCGGCGCGAGCGGCGGCTGTCGCAGCTCGACCTGGCGCTGGCCGCGGATGTCTCCCAGCGGCACCTGAGCTTCCTGGAGTCCGGACGTGCCCGGCCCAGCCGCGCCATGACCCTGCAACTGGCGGAGGCACTGGACCTGCCGCTGCGCGAGCGCAACCGGCTCCTGGTGGCGGCCGGCTTCGCCCCGGTCTACGCGACCCGCGACCTGGACGACGCCGACATGGCCCCGGTGCGCCACGCCCTGGACCTGATGCTGTCCCATCTCGAGCCCAACCCGGTACTGGTGCTCGACCGCAACTGGAACATGCTCCGACACAACCGCGCCATGGACCGCGCCTTCGCCGCGCTCGGCGACCCCGAGGCGCTCTGGGCGCGGGTCTGCGGCGACGGTCCCCGCAACCTGCTCAAGTTCACCTTCCACCCCGCCGGCGCGCGGCCGTTCATCCGCAACTGGGAGGAAGTGGCCGGCCTGCTGCTCTGGCGCGGACGCCGCGAGGCGGAGGCCGACGCCAACGATACCCTGCACGCGGTGATCGACGAGATCCTGGACTACGAGGGTATCCCCCGCCGCTGGCGGCTGCCCACGCATCCCGACGGCCCGCCCCCGCCGATCCTGCCCCTGGAGTACGAGCTGGGCGGTCAGGTTCTGAGCCTGTTCTCGATGCTGTCGGGCTTCGGCACCGCCCAGGATGTGACCGCGGAGGAGATCCGGATCGAGACCTTCTTTCCCGCGGACGACGCCTCCGCGGCCCTCCTGCGGGCCCTGGCGGCCGCCGACTGAACCCGGCGGCGACGCCGCCGCATCCGGACGCGGCCTTCCTGCGTTATTGTCCCGCAGGAACATCCACGGAAACTCTCGGCATGGAACCCCTGATCGCCTATCTCCTGGGCCTGGCCGTCGCCGTCGCCCTGGTCACGGCCACCTGGCTGGTACAGCTCGCGACCCACGACGCGGGCGTGGTGGACGCGGTCTGGTCGGCCACGCTCGGGCTCCTGGGCCTGCTCTACGCGGCGGTCGGCGACGCCCCGGCGCCGGTCCGCCTGCTGCTGGCCGTGATGGCCGGCGCGTGGGCCTTCCGGCTGGCGGCACACCTCGCCCTGCGCATGCGCGGCCGTCCCGAGGATGCCCGCTACGCCGCCGCCCGCCGTGCCTGGGGCCGGCGCGCCGACCTCTACATGCTGCTGTTCTTCTGGTTCCAGGCGGTCGTGGCCTGGGTGCTGTCGCTGCCGTTCCTGGTGATCGCCTACCGTCCGGACATGCCGGCCGCCGGCTGGCTGGCCGCCGCCGGCATCGTCTGGCTGGTCTCGGTCGCCGGCGAGGCCCTGGCCGACCGTCAGCTCGAACGCTTCCGGCGCGATCCGGCCAACGCCGGCCGGGTCTGCGACCGGGGGCTGTGGCGCTATTCCCGGCACCCGAACTATTTCTTCGAGTGCCTGCACTGGCTGGCCTACCCGCTGCTCGCCGCCGGCGCGCCCTACTGGTGGGCGACCCTGGCCAGCCCCGCGATCATGGCCTGGCTGCTGCTGCGGGTCTCCGGTATCCCCACGGTGGAATCGGCCGAGGGCAAGTCCCGGCGCATCGGCTACGACGACTACGTGCGCCGCACCAGCGCCTTCATCCCCTTGCCGCCGAAACGGAACTGACCCATGGAAACCCTGCCCATCGAGCTCTGCGAGCGGGGCCTGGTGCCCGACGCGCTGGCCCGCGCCGGCATGCGGCGCCTGATCGCGAGCCGCCTGACCGGCCCCGAGGCCGAGGACGGCGAGGCCCGCAACGCCGCCTATCGGGCGCTGGTGGCGGCGGCGCGAACCGGCCCCATCGCCCGCCACACGGACGAGGCCAACGACCAGCATTACGAGGTGCCGGCGGACTTCTTCACGCTGGTGCTGGGACCGCGCCTCAAGTACAGCGGCTGCCTGTTCGCGGACGGCATCGCCGACCTGGGCGCGGCCGAGGAGGCCATGCTCGGCCTCTACGCCGAGCGCGCCGGCCTCGCGGACGGCCAGCGCATCCTCGACCTGGGCTGCGGCTGGGGCTCCTTCTGCCTGTGGGCGGCGGCCCGCTACCCGGACGCCGAGGTCCACGCGGTCTCCAATTCCGCCGGGCAGCGCGCGCACATCGAGGCGCGCGCGGCGGCGCTCGGCCTCGGCAATCTCCGGGTCGAGACCTGCGACATCAACCGCTACGAACCCGCCGGCGCCCCCTTCGACCGCGTGGTGTCGGTGGAGATGTTCGAGCACATGAGCAACCACCGGGCACTGATGGCGCGCATCGCCGACTGGCTGGCGCCGGACGGCCGGTTCTTCCTGCACATCTTCTGCCACCGGCTGCTGGCCTATCCCTTCGCCACCGGCGGGCGCTACGATTGGATGGGCCGGCATTTCTTCACCGGCGGCCTGATGCCCTCCGAGAACTGGCCGCTGGAGTTTCAGACACACCTGACCGTGCGCGACCATTGGTGGGTCTCCGGCCGGCACTACCGGGCCACCGCCGACGCCTGGCTGGCGAACCTGGACGCCCGCCGCGACGCGGTGCGGGCGCTGTTCGCGGACGCCTACGGCGCGGCCCTGGCGGACCGGCAGCGTCACCGCTGGCGGATGTTCTTCATGGCGGTCTCGGAGCTGTTCGGCTTCGAGGACGGCAACCAGTGGGGCGTGGGCCATTACCTGTTCGGCCCGCGCGCGACCTGACAGGAGAGGAGAGACACACTCATGCGGCATCTATGGGCCCTGGCGGCGCTGACCCTCGCCACCGGCGCGTCGGCGCAGCTCGAGCGCGAGTGCTTCACCGGCTACGCCTACCACCCCGACAACGGCGAGCTCGTCTATACCGAGCACCACGACCGCGTGCGCGACGCACAGGGCCGCGCCACCGACTGGCGCATCACCTATCGCGGTCCCGACGGCGAGGTGATCGCCGACAAGACCATGGATTTCAGCCACAACCGCTTCGTGCCGGTGTTCACCCTCGTACACGAGCGCACCGGCGACATGGAGGGCATCCGGCGCGACGGCGGGGACGGCAACCCCGGCTGGCGCATGGTGGAACGCGACGGCCCCGACGGCGAGCGCCTGACGGAGCCGTTCGAGGTGACCGCGGACACCGCGGCCGATTCCGGTTTCCATCCCTTCGTGAAGGCCCACTTCGCGCGCCTGATGGCCGGCGACACGGTGCGCTTCCGCTTCGCCGTGGCCGGCAGCCGGCAAGTGCTCGACATGCGCGCCCGGCGCGTCGACGACACCGAGTTCGAGGGCGAGCCCGCCGCGCGCTTCCGCGCCGAGCTGGACATGTTCCTGATCAACTGGTTCGTGGACGGGCTGGTCCTGACCTACGACCCGGACGACAAGCGGCTGCTGGAATACCGCGGCATCTCCAACATGCAGAACGCCGAGGGCGAACGCTTCCCGGTGCGGGTGAGCTACTACCGCGAGAAGCCGCCCGAGGCGGACGCGGTGACCACCGCCTGCGGCGGCCGATAGGGCCTGTTAACCCTTCCCGCGTGCGGCGCGCTGGAAGGTCGCAATGGCGGTAATCACCCTCGGCAAGCAGCCAGCCAGAAAATTAACCACAGAGGCGCACAGAGGGAAATGACTGTTGTCCCGGACACGATCACGGTTTTCAAGCGGAAGAGGCGGATAGCCCGCCAAGGTCCGTTACCAACCCGGCAATTCGGTCGCCGGGGCGCTGCGCGATCGGCGCCGTGCCGAGTCAAGGCGCTTGTTTTATCCACAGATTGACACCGATTAACGCAGATTGGTTAGGGCTGTTCTTTAATCTGCGTCCATCGGCGTAATCTGCGGATCATTTCTTCCGGGAAGCGCCCGCCAAGGTCCGTTGCCACCCCGGCAATTCGGTCGCCGGGGCGCTGCGCGGTCGGTGCCGTGCCGAGCCAAGGCGTTTGTTTTTATCCACAGATGACACCGATTAACGCAGATTGGTTAGGGCTGTTCTTTAATCTGCGTCCATCGGCGTAATCTGCGGATCATTTCTTCCG
Organism: Salinisphaera sp. PC39; assembly: GCF_040361335.1. Classification (NCBI taxonomy): domain Bacteria; kingdom Pseudomonadati; phylum Pseudomonadota; class Gammaproteobacteria; order Salinisphaerales; family Salinisphaeraceae; genus Salinisphaera; species Salinisphaera sp. PC39. The sequence continues at coordinate 136,522 of NZ_APNM01000005.1, forward strand.
GGAAGCGCCCGCCAAGGTCCGTTGCCACCCCGGCAATTCGGTCGCCGGGGCGCTGCGCGGTCGGTGCCGTGCCGAGCCAAGGCGTTTGTTTTTATCCACAGATGACACCGATTAACGCAGATTGGTTAGGGCTGTTCTTTAATCTGCGTCCATCGGCGTAATCTGCGGATCATTTCTTCCGGGAAGCGCCCGCCAAGGTCCGTTGCCACCCCGGCAATTCGGTCGCCGGGGCGCTGCGCGGTCGGTGCCGTGCCGAGCCAAGGCGTTTGTTTTTATCCACAGATGACACCGATTAACGCAGATTGGTTAGGGCTGTTCTTTAATCTGCGTCCATCGGTGTCATCTGTGGATTATTTCTTCCGGGAAGCGCCCGCCAAGGTCCGTTGCCAACCCGGCAATTCGGTCGCCGGGGCGCTGCGCGGTCGGTGCCGTGCCGAGCCAAGGCGTTTGTTTTTATCCACAGATGACACCGATTAACGCAGATTGGTTAGGGCTATTCTTTAATCTGCGTATATCTGCGTAATCTGCGGATTATTTCTTTCGGGAACCGCCCGCCAAGGTCCGTGGCAAACCCGGCAGTTCGATCGCCGGGGCGCTGCGCGGTCGGTGCCGTGCCGAGCCAAGGCGTTTGTTTTTATCCACAGATGACACCGATTAACGCAGATTGGTTAGGGCTGTTCTTTAATATGCGTACATCGGCGTAATCTGCGGATTCTTTCTTCTGGCAAGCGGCCAGCAAGAACCTCTGCGCGCCTCCGTGCGCCTCTGTGGTTTCATGTCCCGCCAACCAAAGCCCGGGTCCGGCGGGAACCCGGCTACTGACCAGACGGCTCACCCGTACCGGTTGATTTCGCGGATTCCCGCCTAGTAGTTCTGCAACTCCGGCTGGCGCTGTAGCCAGGGCTGGATGCGCTCGAAGGCGGCCTCGATGTTGTCCATGGACGTGGAATAGCTGATCCGCAGGATATCGCCGGACCCCTCGCCGAAGGCGTCGCCCGGGATCACGCAGACCCCGGTCTCCTCCAGCATGCGCATCGCCAGGTTGCCGGCATCCACGCCCGCCGGCAGCGACGGCGCGATGTAGAAGGCCCCCTGCGGCCAGTAACCGGTCAGGCCGTGCGTCTCGGCGACGAGTTCCACGACCCGGTCCCGGCGCCGGCGGTACTCGGTCACCATCTCGTCGATGCAGGTGCGGTCGCCCAGCAGCGCCGCCACCCCGGCCCACTGGGCGGGTGTGTTCGCGACCGTGGTGGTGAACATGTGGTAGCGCCGCAGCATGCGGATGGTGTTCTGGTCGGCGACCACCCAGCCCACGCGCAGCCCCGGCATGGAAAAGGTCTTGGAGAAGCTGGAAACCACGGCGACGTGGTCCAGGTCCATGGCGCAGGTGAGCACGCTCGGGTACTCGATGTCGTCGAGCACCAGGTGGTCGTAAACCTCGTCGGAGATCACCTGCACGCCACGGTAGGCCGCCTCCTGGCAGATCCACTCGACGGTCTCGCGCGGATAGACCGTGCCCGTGGGGTTGCTGGGCGAATTGAGCACGATGGCGTGGGTATTGGGACCGATCGCGCGGATCACCCGTTCGGGGTCGAGCTGGTGGCCGTGCTGGGCGAAGGTCGGCACGGTGCGCACCTGGCCGCCGAGCATCCGGATCAGCGGCGCGTACAGCAGGAAGGTGGGATCGGCGAGGATGAACTCCCGGCCGGGCGCCGCCATGGCGGTGAGCAGCAGGTAGATGCCCTCGGTCGCCCCGGTGGTCACCAGGAAGTTGTCCGGCGACAGGGTGCTGCGATAGCGGGCGCTGTAGTACTCCGAGAGCGCCTCCAGCAGCTCCGGCAGGCCGGCATCCATGGTGTAGCCGGTCTGCCCGGCCTCCAGCGCATGGATGTGGGCGTCGATGATGTGGCGCGGCGTCGGGAAGTCCGGCTGGCCGATGGACAGGTGGATGACGTCCTCGAGCTCGGCCGCCCGATTGACCATCCGGCGGATCCCCGAGATCGGGATCGCCTGCATGGCCGGGTTCCAGGTGAGCCGGCCGCGGACGTACCGGTCCTCCGGATCGGCGGCGAGCACCCGCCGTTCGGTCTCCTCGCGTTCCTCGGCCGTCGTCGCCATTGCCTGACCCGCCTGCTGTGTGTGTGTGACAGCGTCGAGGCTATGGCGAGCGCCGCGGGGGGTCAAGACAGCGGCAGGCGGCGAGTTGACGATGGCTGAATCGCGCGGGTAACTTCCGGCAGGATTCGCTCCGAAACCCACGGAATCCCATGACCGCACGCAGACACCCGGTGCCGACGCCCCGCTGATGGCAGCGCGCAAGCCGACCGTCACCATCCTCACGGGCAGCGGCGAGCCGCTGCCGCCGGGCCTGGACCCCCTGCCCAGACGGGCCGAGGTCCGCCATGCCGACGACGCCGACAGCCTGTCCGAGCACCTGCCCGGCAGCGAGATCCTGCTCGTGACCGACTTCCGCACGGACGCGCTGGCGCGCGCCTGGCCGCAGGCCGACCGCCTGCGCTGGATCCACGCCACCAGCGCCGGCGTGGACGCGGTGCTGACCGACGACGTGCTGGCATCGGACGTCACGGTCACCAACGCCCGGGGCATCTTCGACGGTGCCATCGCCGAATACGTGCTGGGCGCGATCCTGATGTTCGCCAAGGACACGCACACCAACATCGCGCTCCAGCAACGCCGCGAATGGCGCCACCGCGATACCGAGCGCATCGCCGGCAAACAGCTCCTGGTGGTGGGCGCGGGTGCCATCGGCCGCAGCATCGCCCGCCTGTGCCGGGCCGCGGGCATGCGCGTCCAGGGCGTGGCCCGGCGCGCGCGCGACGAGGACGAAGACTTCGAGAGCGTCTACGCCATCGACACGCTCGGGGCCCAATTGCCCCAGGCCGACTACGTGGTCGTGGCCGCGCCGCTGACACCAGACACCCAGCACCTGTTCTCCACGCCCCAGTTCGCGGCCATGCGGCGCTCGGCCCGCTTCATCAACATCGGCCGCGGCCCGATCGTGGACACCGATGCCCTGGTCCGGGCCCTGCGCGAGAACCGGATCGCCGGTGCCGCCCTGGACGTCTTCGAGGAGGAACCGCTGCCGGCGGACCACCCGCTGTGGGGAATGGACAATGTCCTGATCTCCGCGCACATGGCCGGCGATTTCGTCGGCTGGCGCGAGGCGCTGTCGCGCCAGTTCCTGGACAATCTCGCCTGCTGGCAGGCGGGGGAACCCCTGCACAACATCGTCGACAAGGGGCGCGGCTACGTGCCGCCGCGATGAGCCCCGCCGCGGCCACGCAACACCGACCCGCAACGTGAGTAACGAGACGTGAGTAACGAGATGGCCTCCGACATCGCCGACCTGACCGCCCTGCAGATGCGGGACGCCTTCGCCGCCGGCGAATTGTCGCCGGTCGAGGCCGCCGAGGCCTGCCTGGCCCGCATCCGCGCCCTGGACGATCGGATCCACGCCTATTCCCAGGTGAACGAGGAAATCACCCTGGCCGAGGCGCGCGCCGCGGAGACCCGCTACCGCGAGGGTCGCGCCGACGGTCTGGTGGACGGCGTGCCGGTGGCGGTCAAGGACATCTTCATGGCCGAGGGCTGGCCCAATCTCAAGGGCTCGCGCCTGATCGACCCGAACAACCCCTGCGACGTGGATAGCCCGGCGGTGGCGGCGCTGCGGCGCCACGGCATGGTCACCGTGGGCCGCACCACCACGCCGGAATTCGGCTGGAAGGGCGTCACCGACAGCCCGCTGGAGGGGCCGACCGGCAATCCCTGGGCGCCGGAACTCACGGCGGGCGGCTCGTCCGGCGGCAGCGCCAGCGCCGTGGTGCTGGGCATGGGCCCGCTGGCCCTGGGCACCGACGCCGGCGGCTCGATCCGCATCCCCGCGGCGTTCTCGGGCCTGTTCGGCCACAAGCCCACCCACGGCCTGTGCCCGATGTGGCCGCCGAGCGCCTTCTGGCCGCTGGCCCACGTCGGGCCGATGACCAAGACGGTGGCCGACTCGGCGCTGCTGATGAACGTGCTCGCCGAGCCGGACCCGCGCGACCCCTCCCTGCCCGGCAACCGCACCGACTTCCTCGCCGAACTGGAAGGCGGGATCGAGGGCCTGCGCATCGCGTACAGCCCCTCGCTGGGCTTCGGCACCGAGGTGGACCCGGAGATCGCCGCCGCGGTCGCCGACGCCGTTCGCCGGCTGGCGGACCTGGGTGCCCGCGTGGAGGAGGTCGATCCCGGCCTGGACGATCCGCGGGCGGCGTTCGACATCCTGTTCTACGGCGGCGCGGCCAACGCCATGCGCGAGATCGGCGCCGCCGACCGCGAGCGCATGGATCCGGGCTTGGCCGCGGTGGCGGCCTGGGCCGAGAAACTGTCGCTGCTGGACTACCAGGGAGCGATGAATGTCCGCGCCAGTTGGATCGAGGCCATGAGCCTGTTCCACGAGCGCTACGACCTGCTGGTCACGCCGACACTGCCGATCCCGGCCTTCCGCAAGGGCCTGGAAGTGCCCGAGGACTGGCCGCACGAACGCTGGCCGACCTGGACGCCGTTCACCTACCCGTTCAACATGACCGGCCAGCCGGCCGCGTCCGTGCCCTGCGGCTTCACCGCCGCGGGCCTGCCCGCCGGCCTGCAGATCGTGGGCCCGCGCCACGCCGACGCCCTGGTGCTGCGCGCGGCGCACGCCTACCAGCAGGCGCACGATTTGAGCGGGCTACGGCCGGACTGGATCGAGGAATCGCCAACCGAGGGTTCGAAATGATCGACTCCACGCTGCTCAAGCGCCCCGAGGGCTACATCGACGGCCAGTGGACCGCGGCCGACGACGGCGGCACGTTCGAGGTGCTCAATCCGGCCAACTGCAAGGCGCTGGCCGAGGTCCCCGCCATGGGCGATGGCGAGACCCGGCGCGCGATCGCCGCCGCCAAGCGGGCGCTGCGCCTGGCGCCGCCCTACTCCCTGGCGCGGCGCCGCGAGTGGCTGACCGACATCCGCGACGCGCTGCTGGACGAGAAGGAGGAGATCGGCCGCATCCTCTGCCTGGAGCACGGCAAGCCCTGGAAGGAGGCCCAGGGCGAGGTCGAGTACGCCGCCGGCTTCTTCGACTACTGCGCCCGCCATCTGGATCTGCTGGCCAGCCGCAAGCTGGAGGAACGCCCCAAGGGCTGCGACTGGGAGGTGCACTTCCGGCCGATCGGCGTGGCCGCGCTGATCACGCCCTGGAACTTCCCCATCGGCATGATCGCCAAGAAACTGTCCGCGGCGCTGGCCGCCGGCTGCCCGACCGTGATCAAGCCGGCCAGCGAGACGCCGCTGACCATGATCGCGGCCTTCACGCTGATGCACGAGCGGGTCGACCTGCCGCCCGGCATGGTGAACCTGGTGATGGGCCGCGCCGGCCCCATCGGCGACCTGCTCTGCGCCCACCCGGACGTCCCCATGCTGAGCTTCACCGGCTCCACCGAGGTCGGCAAGGGCCTGATCGACAAGAGCCGCGACCAGGTCAAGAAACTGGCGCTGGAACTGGGCGGCAACGCCCCCTTCATCGTGTTCGACGACGCCGACCTGGATGCCGCGGCCGACAACCTGATCGGCAACAAATTCCGCGGCGGCGGCCAGACCTGCGTCTGCGCCAACCGTATCTACGTCCAGGCAGGGATCGCCGAGGCCTTCGCCGACAAGCTGGTGGAGCGGGTCAAGGCGCTGCGGGTCGGCGACGGCATGGACGACGACATCGACATCGGCCCGCTGATCAACCGCGCCGGTTTCGAGAAGGTGCGTCGCCACGTTGCCGACGCCCTGGCCAAGGGCGGCACTCTCCTGGCGGGCAAGCATCCCGACGACCTCGACCCGGACCGCGGCCTGTTCTATCCGCCGACCGTGGTCGCGGGCGTGACGCCGGAGATGGAATGCACCCGCGAGGAGACCTTCGGCCCCTTCGTGCCCATGATCACGTTCGACGACGAGGACGAGGCCGTGACCGCCGGCAACGACACCGAATTCGGCCTGGCCGCCTACGTGTTCACCGGCGACGACGAGCGTGCCGCGCGCGTGATCGCCGGCCTGCGCTTCGGTCACGTCGGCTGGAACACCGGCACCGGGCCGACGCCGGAGGCCCCCTTCGGCGGCATGAAGCTGTCCGGCATCGGCCGCGAGGGCGGCGAGGAAGGCCTGATGGAGTACGTCGAGCCGCAGACCGTGCCGCGCGGCGGCTGATCGGCCGGGGCGGCGCACACGGCGCCGCCCGCCCGGTGTAGACTTCCCGCAAAACCCCTTCGAGCCCCGTGATGCTGAACAAGCTGCTGCTCGCCGCCGTCGTCGTCCTCGCGGGCGTGGTCGTCTGGCAGGCGAGCGACGACGATGCGGCACCCGCGCCGGCCGCCGACGCCGAGGCGGTGCGCGAGCGCCTGGCCGACTTCGGCGACATCCAGGAGGTGACCCACGTCCCCGAGGCCGGTCTCTACCGGGTGCGCATCGGCGGCGAGAGCCTGTACGTGACCGAGGACGCCCGCTACCTGCTGGCCGGCGACCTGTACGATCTGGAGACCCGCGAGAACCTCACCCGCCGGGCACAGAGCGACACCCGGCGCGAGCGCCTGGCCGAGGTCGAGGCCTCGGACGCCGTCGTCTACGAGCCGGCCGCCGACGTGGCGCGAATCGGCACGGTCTGGGTGTTCACCGACGTGGACTGCCCCTACTGCCGCAAATTCCACGAGCAGATCGGGGATTACACCGCGCGCGGCATCGAGGTGCGCTACCTGGCCTATCCCCGCCAGGGACCGGGCAGCGAATCCTGGCGGCGAACCGAGGCGGTCTGGTGCGCCGAGGACCGCAAGCGGGCCCTCACCCGCGCCAAATCCGGCGCCGCGGTCGACGGCGGCGACTGCAGCACCGACCTGGTGGCCGAGCATTACGCGCTCGGCCAGGCGGTGGGCTTGCGCGGCACCCCCATGATCGTGGGCGTCGACGGGCGGGTCTACGGCGGTTACGTGTCGCCGGCCGACCTCGCCAAGCGGCTCGACGGGCAAGGCTGAGAACGCCCGGGACTTCCCGTGCGCCGGCGGCCGGATTAATCTGTAGGGCCATTTCCGGCGGCGCCGTCGCGAGGGACGGCCGGGAACAAACGGATCAGGGCATGACAGCCTCGAAACCCCTGGAAGACGCGATTCCGACCCCGACCCCGCGCGAAACGGTCTCGAACCAGACGCGGGACCGTCTCATGCGCGAGGCGATCACCCTGCTCTCGCGCGAGGGGCTGCGCGGCGTCTCCCTGCGCCGGATCGTGACCGCCGCGGGCGCCAGCAACCCGTCCGCCCTGCACTATCACTTCGGCAGCCGCGAGGCCCTGATCGAAGAGATCACCCGCAGCCTGCAGGCCTGGCTGGAGCCGCGCTGCCTCGCGGGCCTGGCGCCGCTGGAGGCGCACCTGGAGAGCGGCGACTACAGCGTGCGCGACGTGCTGGAGGCCCTGTTCCGGCCGATCATGCAGATGCTGACCGAGCCCGGTTACGGCATGGACGCGATCCGCTTCATCGCGCGCCTGGGCTGGGACTTCGGCCCCAAGGGCCAGGAACTGTCGGCGCAGATGCACGCCGAGAGCCTGAACCGCGGCTACCGCCTGCTGCAGCGGCTGTTGCCGGATCTGCCGGGCGAAACCCTGAAGTTCCGGCTGCTGCTGAACATGAACAACGTCTACTACGGACTCGCCTACCGCAGCTATCTCTGGCGCTCGCCCTTCGGACCCATGGGGATCGCGGCGCCCGAGCGCGGCCCCGAGCTGGAACGGCTGTTCATGGACTACCTGGTCGCCGGCATCCGCGGCTGAGGCCGGGCATGTCCCGCACGCTGATCGTCGTCGGCCTGCTGATCGCGCTGGCGGGCCTGCTCTGGCCCTGGCTGTCGAAACTGCCCCTCGGACGCCTGCCGGGCGACATCGTGATCGAACGCGAGAACCTCACCGTCTATATCCCGCTCACCACCATGATCCTGGTGAGCGTGCTCGGCAGCCTGCTGCTCTGGCTCTTCCGGCGCTAGATCGACCGACGACCGGCAGCTATCGGGTCGCCTCCAGCGCCGCCTCGAAGATGCCCAGGGCCTCGTCCACCTGGGCCTCGTCGACGATCAGCGGCGGCAGCCAGCGAACCACCTGGCCGCCGTAGGCGCCGCACTTGATCAACAGCAGACCGCGCTTCTCGCATTCCTTGACGATGCGGGCCACGCGCTCGCCGTCCGGACCGCCCTCGCCGTCCACCATGTAGGTGCCGAGCATCAGACCCTTGCCGCGAATGTCGCCGATGCCGCCGTCCTTGCCGGCGAGACGTTCGAGGCCGGCCCGGAGCTGCTCGCCGCGGGCCTCGGCGTTCGCCACCAGGCCTTCCTTCTCGATCACCTCGATGGTGGCCAGGGCCGCCGCGCAGGCCACGGCGTTGCCGCCGTAGGTGCCGCCCTGGGAGCCCAGCCAGCCCTTGGCCATGAGCGCCTCGGAGGCGCCCATGATCGACAGCGGAAAACCGCTGGCGATGCCCTTGGCGGTGATCAGCACGTCCGGCGTGACGCCGAAGTGCTCCAGCGCCCAGTAGCGGCCGGTGCGGCCGTTGCCGGACTGCACCTCGTCCACCATGAACAGCAAGCCGTGCTCCCGGCAACGGGCCTCGATCCCCTGCAGGAAGCCGCTATTGGCCGCCACGTAGCCCGACTCGCCCTGCACCGGCTCCACCAGCACCGCCGCGGTCTCGGCCGGCGTGCTGTAGGTGCGCAGGATGTGGTCGAACTCGCGCAGGCAGAACCGGTTGGTGGTCTCTTCGTCCCAGCCGTACCAGTAGGTATCCGGGTACGGCGCGACGATGGCGCCGCCCATCATCGGCTGGATACCCTGGCGGATCGGCGAACTGGAGGTCGTCAGGGACAGCGAGCCCATGGTGCGGCCGTGGAAACCGCCGCGGAACGCAATGATGTTGGGCTTGCCGGTGGCCTGGCGGGCCAGGCGGATGCTGGCCTCGATCGCCTCGGTGCCGGCGTTGGAGAAGAAAAAGCTGTCGATGTCGCCCGGCGTCATGCCGCCCAGCTTCTCCGCCAGCTTCAGGATCGGCGGATGCTTCACGATCGCGTACTGGCCGTGGACCAGGCGGCCCACCTGCTCGCGCGCGGCCTCGACCACGTGCGGGTGGCAATGGCCGGTGCTCAACACGCCGATCCCGGAGGTGAAATCCAGGTAGCGGTCACCGCCCTCGTCGAAGATATAGGCCCCCTCGCCGTGCGAGGCGACGACACCGCTCGACTGCTTGAGCAGCGGGGACAGGGATCCGTGGCGGTCGTGGCTCATGTTCTCGGCTCCTGGTGACTTGCTTGGTCCCGATTGTCCGGGCTCGGGGTCAGCCCTTCAATCAATCCGCGCGCAGGCGATGCACCACGGCATCGCCGACGGCGTCGGTGCCGCGGCGCTCGTCGCCGTGCTCCGACAGGTCCGCCGCGACCGCGGCGCGCAACCGGTCGCCGGCGGCGGCCGCGGCGGCGTCCTCCGTGCCCATCCAGTCCAGCATCATCGCCGTTGTCAGCAGCATGGCCGTCGGACCCGCCAACCCCTTGCCGGCGATGTCGGGCGCGCTGCCGTGGGTGGGCTCGAACATCGGCGGACGGCCGCGCTCGGCCGGGTTCAGGTTGCAGGACGGCGCCACGCCCATGCCGCCGTTCAGGACCGCGGCGAGGTCGGTCAGGATGTCGCCGTGCAGGTTCGACGCCACCACGACATCGAACGCCCAGGGCGAGGTGACGAACTTCATGCAGGCGGCATCCACCAACTCGTGATGGGTCGCCACGTCGGGGTAGTCGCGCGCCAGCGCGGCGAAGGTCTCGGTGTAGAGCTCGCCCCAGTGCTTGAGGGCGTTGCGCTTGGTCACCAGGCAGACCTGCGACGGCCGGCCGCCGAAATCCCGCTCGCGACCCTCGCGGGCCCGGGTGGCGGCCCGCTCGCGGGCGGCGGCAAAGGCGTGCCGGACGATGCGCTCGGTGCCGCGCCGCGTGAACACCGACGTCTGGGTGGCGATCTCGTGTGGGGTACCGGGGGCCAACCGCCCGCCCTGGCCCACGTATTCGCCCTCGCTGTTCTCGCGGATCACGAGCATGTCGATGTCCGCCGCGCGGGGGTCGGCCAAGTGTCGGGGCGCGCCCGGCAGCGGGCGGCAGGGGCGCTCGCAGGCCCACTGGTCGAAATGCTTGCGGATCTCCAGCAGCGGCGCCAGGGATTCGGCGTCGGAGAGCACGAAACGGTCGGGATCGTCCCCCGGTCCCGGGTCGCCGAGCGCGCCCAGCAGGATGGCGTCGAACTCGCCCAGCGTCGCCAGGTAATCCGGCGGCGCCATCCGGCCGTGCTCGCGATGCCAGGCGTGCGAGGGCCAGCCGAATTCCACGCGCTCGATCTCCGGCCCGTCGCCGGCACACAGGGCATCCAGCACCTTGCCGGCCTGCCGCATCACTTCCGGGCCGATACCGTCGCCGGGCAGGACGGCGACGCGCCATGTGGTACGCGCATTCATGCCCGGCACCATAGCAAAGCCGGTGGGGCCCGGCATACGCCGCGAGGGTTACTTGTTGAGCAAAAGCTTGCCGCTGCGCGTGCGACGCAGGCGATAACGCTCGTTCTCGTGGACGATGACCACCTCGTTGCATCCGGCGAACAGCGTTTCGCTGTTCACGGCGGGCAACGGCCGCACCGCGCCCGCGCCATCGGCACCGTCCGTGCGATCTTCCCGACGCCCACTCATTCGCATCTCCGTTGGCCTTTTATGCGAATGATAACGATTATCAATTATATTGCAAGCCGCCGGGAAAGCCGCCCTGCGCCCGGCCCCGAACGGGATCGGGCGCAGCGCGGAAGCGTCAGAAACTCAGTCGTGCCCCGAGGTGCCACTGACCCTTGAGATCGAAGTCGGGATCGTCGTTCACGCCCTGCTCGTCGATCTTGTAGTCCACCCCCTCGTAGGCGGCGACGAGGCCGAAGGCGTCGGTGAACTGGAGGATCACGCGCATCGCGTACTCCATGCCGCTCACGTCGTAATCGCCGATTTCGCCGTAGTCCACGTAGCCGATACTGGGATTGATCTCGATCGAACGCGACGGTGTCAGGCGCATGCCCAGATTGAGGCTGTAGCCGTCGCCATCCTCGTCGTCGAGGTCGATACGCTCGAACGAGGCCAGGCCGTACAAGTGGACATGCTCGCTGGAACGTCGGATCAAACCGATGCCCATCCCGGTGCGATCGACATCCAGATCCACGTCGTCGTCATCCGAGGACACGATCTTGTGATCGACCTGGAAAAAGGCATGCTCGCCGAGGGCCGCGGAGATTTCGCCGGCGTAACCGTCGGTGCCGAAGTCCTCGTCGACACCGGCCAGATCGTCGACCTCCGCGTCGCCCTTGATCACGGCGGCGGTAGCCTGGACGTAGTCGTAGTTGGGCGCCGCCAACGCGCAGGCGGGCAAGACGAACAGGACGGTCGCGGCAAGTCTTAAGCTTCCTTGCATGATTGTTCTCCCTGTTGAGGCAGCTCTGTGTTGCGGGATACCGCACAGGGGCAACTTAGCGGTCGCGCGACAAACATGCAAGAGCCCTTGTCTTAATCCGCTCTCGCCCCCGATTCACATTGACACGATCGATTGTGACCGGGCCCGCTTACAGGCGCAGCAAAGACAATTCAGGGCATTATCATGTGCGCCGCAGCATAATTTTATTTTCCATTTCAGACGCTTCCGGAACCGCACCGCGAAATCCGACAAGAGGTCTTGACATATATGCCGCGCCGCGCTATCCAATCACGTACCGTACACGGCTGCCTGCCAAGCGCCCGTCGCTACAGGTATGCGGACTGAAAGGGTCTGGGGGAGGTCGTTACGGGCCGCGACTCGGCGAGGGAAAGTCGGGGGAGCGGTGCGCAGGGAGGCGTCAGGGGGAGCCGCGTCCGCGGCTCCCCTCTTTCATGTCCCTCCGCGACAATCGATAATTTCCCTGTAATGTGACATTAAGTAATGTCACAGATAAATCGAACCATTATTCAAGAAAGGATCGTTTTCGAATTCCCAAACTGTTGTGCTAATCTTTCGCCGCAGACGGCAGAGCGTTCTGCCGCAAACCCTGGCCGGACGACCGTGACGGCCGTCGCGGCGGTGAGGACAAGGAGTGTTCGCAATGCGTGTATCGACCAATCCCTTCATCGGGCTTCTCGCGGGGTGCCTGCTCGTCGCACCCGGCATCGGCGCGGCCGGCGTCAGCCCGGAGGAGGCCGCCAAGCTCGGTGACCAGCTCACGCCGATCGGCGCCAATCCGAACGGCAACGAGGAAGGCACCATCCCGCCCTGGCGCGGCCCGTCGCTGTTCACCGAGGCGCAGCGCAACTACGACTACGAAGAGGTCGAGCACCTGCGCAAGAACGACCCGGACAAGCTCAACTTCATCAAGACCCAGCGTCCGGAGGCCCTGAAGCCCCGCTTCACGATCACGGCCGACAACTACCAGCAGTACGCCGACAAGCTCACCGCGGGCCACAAGCGCCTGTTCGAGTTGTACCCCGAAACGTACAAGATGCGGGTCTACCCGAGCGTACGCGGCACCTACTTCCCGGACGAGATCAACGAGGCCACCCGCAAGAACGCCGAGCGCGCCGGCCTGGAGGGCGTGAACGACGTCTACGGCGCGCGGCTCGGATTCCCTTTCCCGATCCCGCAGAACGGGGCCCAGGCGATCTGGAACCACAAGCTGCGCTTCCGCGGCTCGGCGGTGAAGCGCTACAACAACCAGGCCATCGTCGACGCCGACGGCAGCTACCAGATCACCAAGCTGATCGAGGACGTGCGCTTCGAGTACGCCAACCTCGAGGTCGAGGATCCCGAGAACCACGTGCTGGCCTACTACCTCCAGCGCACCCTGTCCCCGGCCCGCGTCGCCGGCCAGATCACCCTGGTGCACGAGATCTTCGGCAAGGGCACCTCCGGCCGCAACGCCTGGATCTACAACCCCGGCCTGGGCCGGGTGAACCGCGCGCCCGAGGTCGGCTACGACAATCCCTCACTGGGCTCCGACGGCCTCCAGTTCAACGACCAGATCAACATGTTCAACGGCTCGCTCGCCCGCTACAACTGGAAGCTGGTCGGCAAGAAGGAGATGTTCGTCCCGCACAACTCCTACGAGATCAACAGCGTGCGGCACTCGTACGACGAGATCATTCAGAAGGGCCACATCAACCAGAACCTGCCGCGCTACGAGCTGCAACGGGTCTGGGTGGTCGAGGCCAACCTGCGCGAGGGCACGCGCCACCAGTTCAAGAAGCGGGTGTTCTACCTGCACGAGGATTCCTGGGGCGTGACCATGGTCGACTGCTATGACAATCGCGACCAGCTCTGGAAATTCCAGGAAGGCCACCTGATCACCGCGCCGTACATTCCGACGGCGACCACGGTCCCGGAGGTGATCTACGACCTGCAGAGCGGCCGCTACTTCATGACCGCCATGATCAACGAGGACCGGGCGAACGACTTCGACGTCGAGTTCTCCCGCTCCCACTTCCAGCCCAGCAACCTCAAGCGCATGGGCCGGACCTTCTGAGTCCTCCCGCACGGCCCGATAGGGCCTGCGTTGACCCTGCCCGCGGCCCCACCGCGGGCTTTTTTTGTCCGTGACACTCTGCAGTATGCGGGCCTGGACGCCGATCGTACAATGGATTCGGGCGCCAGTAGCTCAGCCGGATAGAGCACCAGGCTTCGAACCCGGGAGTCGGGAGTTGACTCGCGCCTTCCATGGCGCTCGCCCTTCGGGCGATGCCGACGCATCGTCAATCCGGCTCTCCTGCCGGATTTATCGAGTCCTCCCTGGCGCGCCAACTAATCTACGGCTGAATCCAATCCGCTAGCCAGGATCTCCGGCTCCGATGACCCCGATCACGACGACTTGGCCTGTTTCGGCACCAGGTACCACAGGACGAGTGCGACCAGGAACAGCGCCGGGATATCGCCCAGCAGATTGGCCCGTTCGGTCTCGTCGGCCACGGCCTGGACCAGCATGATCCCGCCGTGGACGATGCTCGACCAGATGGTGAACCGGATCAGGCTGAGATTGGCCATCGGATCGCGCGCGGCCAGGATCAGGAAGACGCCCAGGGTGGCGTAGACCCCCATGATCATCTGCTCGTATTCGGGCTGGCGGGGTTCCCAGGCCCAACCCGCCGGCCATATCCACATCATCATGGGGAGCAGACCGAAGATGAATACGACGCCGAACACGCGCAGTGCCACGGCCAGGTACCGGAGTTTCGCCTCGTCACGCATGCCTTTCTCCCATCGTTATGGTTATCGGCGGGAACCGTAGCCGAATCTCAATCGGAATTGAAAGCGTCCGCCGCGACCTTCCACTCGCCGTCGATGCGCTCCCAGACGATCAGGTACTTGCCGCGCTCGACCGTCTCGCCGTCGGGACCGGACCGGGTGGTACGTGAAACGCCGATGTCGTAGGCGAGGTCGCCGCCGTCGGCCAGGCGCACAGCGACCGGATAGAAACGCAATGTCCGCCACGGCGGATCCGAGAGCGTCCGCTGCCACCAGTCGCGGATCTCATCGCGTCCGTGCAGGGGCGGCGAGCCGGCGGGCAGGAACCAGGCGTCCTCGGCATACAGATCCAGGATCGTGTCCACGTCGCCCCGGTTCACCGCCTCGACCCATTGCCGCTGCAGCGCCTCGATCCGGGCGCGGACTTCGCCCTCGGGGGTGGCCGCGAGGGCATCGCAAGCCAGGAGCAGGAGCGAGGCGACGATCGCTATCCGCAGGTTGCGCGTCATGGCCGCCCTCCCCCGTTCGGATGCCCCCCGATGATCGATCCCGAGCCGGTGGCACATCAACCGTGCCGCCCCGGCACGGACGGGGACCCGCCGGCGGGTCAGCGTCCCTGGGCGCCGCGCCGCAGCCAGTCGTGCACGAAGGCGAGCTTGCGGTGCGCGGCATCGGAGAGCACGAACGGATAGATGTCCGACAGCCCCATGGAACGGTTGACGTGGTTCACGCCCACGGCCAGGGACGCCGCGACATGGATCAGATAGCCCGGATCGGGCTCCGCGTACGGATCCCACCAGCCGCGGCTCGGCAACTCCGGCGAGGACAGGCCCGCCGCGACGAAACTGTCGGTGATATCGGTCAGATGCATCAGGTGCGCCGCGGTCTCGGCCCAGTCCTCGTGCGGATGCGCGGAGGCATAGGTAGTCAGGAAGCGCTGCTTCCAGTCGGGCGGCGGCCCGTCGTTGTAGTGGCGCTGGAGCGCGGCGGCATAATCCGCGCGCTCGTCGCCGAACACGGCGCGGAAGGCCTCCAGGAAATCCTCGCGCAGGCTCAGCCGCCACCAGAGCATGTGCGCGATCTCGTGGCGCATGTGGCCGATCATGGTGCGGTAGGGTTCGTCCAGGGCCTGGCGCCGTGTGGTGCGCAGGACCGGGTCCGCCTCGGCCACGCTGATGGTCACGACGCCCTGGGCATGGCCCATGGGTACCGGCGTCGGTCCCTCGGCGAGCATGTGGAACACAGGGCGCGTGCCCGGATCCTCCGGCCGGAACCAGTGCCAACGGCCCAGGTTGTCCAGTACCCAGCGCTTGGCGGCCTCGGTATGTGCCCAGTTGGGGATGGCGTCGGGTATCTCGGGGTCCGGCGCCAGCGCGGTCATGGCGCAGGACCGGCAGAAGGCGCCCTGTTCGGGCGCGATCCAGTTGCAGCCGATGATGTCCCGGTTGACGCAGAACGGCGGCGTGGGCAGGAAAGCCCGTGCCTGCGGATCATAGGCCACGGGAGTGCCGTCCGCGGTGGCCAGATTGTCGAACCAGAGCTGACCGGAACCGACCGGGTTGGAGAAAACGCGCATACCGCAAGGACTCCGGCGACGTGATAGGGGCGACCAGTCTGGAGCACAGCGGAGGTCACGACCAGCCCGTGCCGGTGGCCGACACCGCTGCGGTACCGGCCTCAGACCCGCTTCGCGCCGATGTTGAGCAGGGAAATGAACAGCGAGATCACGATCACGCTGAACAGGAAGGCGAAGCCCATCTGCCCGACCACCAGCGCCCACGAGGCCGTGTCCGCGGGCGTGTAGGCCGGCCCCAGCGAGAAGTGGATGGTCAGCGCCTGGACCAGCGCGTCCGGCGTATCGAGCGATGCCGCCGGCCGGTCGCCGACCGCGAAACGGCCGAGCCGTGCGTAGACGAACCCGAACAGGAAGCCGGCGGTGGCGTAGTTGACCAGGGCGAGAACGATCGCCCGCCCGCTGGCGGCGACCATGTGTCCCTCGGTGATCTTGCACTTGCCGAACAGGATCACCCCCAGTTCCTTGGCGAGGATGCCGAAAACCCGGAGCAAGGCCAGCCAGGCCACCCAGACGGGCACGAGGGCGGCGCCGAACCAAAGGGCGACGGCGGCGACCAGCCAGAGGGTGATATACGCCTCGGACACGGCGTAGCGCACGCGTCGCACGGCCTCCCAATCCGCGCCTCGGCCCCGCCGGGCAGCCTCCAGGCGCGCCAGCACGGCATCCGCCCACTTGTACGGCGACAGCCAGAAGCATCCCACCAGGAAGCGCTCCACGAGCGTCGCCGCGATCATGCCGCCACTCCCGCGGCGAGGGGCAGGCGCATGCCCGGCCGCAGCGATGCGAGCCCGTTGCCGGGCGCCTGCGCGGCCGTGCCGTATCCCGTGACGTAGACCCTGCGGTCCGGATATCCGCGCGCGAAAGCCGCCACCTCGGCGAAGCCGGCATGCTCCGGGGAGCCGCGTTCGCGTGCGTCCAGCACCACGGTCGGGGCACGGAACACCTGGCCGTACAGGGACTCGCAGACTCCCGAATCGCCGCCGTAGCCGAGCACCGGCCGGTCGTGACGGCTCAGGAGGAAGCCGTAACACGGCTCGGCATGCCGGGCACGCAGCAGCGTCAGACGCAGCCCCTGCCCCAGCTCGCACGGGCCGTCGGGCACGACCAGGTCGCAGAAGGCGGACAGCGGGCGGCCCGTGCTGCGCAGTTCATGAAGACGGTGCTCGCGCAGCCGCGGCGCGACCTCGGGGCCGGCGATCACCCGCGGGCGTCGTCCCGCCGCGGCCGCCTCGGCCAGGGTCACCGGCAGTTCGGCGGCATGATCGCTGTGGTTGTGGGTCACCAGGATCTGCGCCGGCAACGCGCCGAACGCGTCCCGGCAGGCACGCACGACCCCGAAACCGATATCCACCAGCAGCACCGGCGAGTCGTCGACCAGCAGCAGGAACGCGCTGCTGGCGCCGTCGCCGTGGACCGCGGTCGCGCCGCGGCCCGTGCCGAGACAATACAACGCCAATGCCGCGCCCGACGTCATCACCACTCCAACAGGGACCGGAAACCGGTCATGATAGCGGCAAGGCCGCGCCGCCGGTCACGCCGGCCGGTCGCCGCCACCCCAGACCGCCTCGGGAAACTTCGAGGCCCGCTCCCACCAGTCCACCATGTCGGCCTCGCTCATGGCGGCGAAATCCGGGATATGCCAGATCAGGGCGTCCGCCAGGCGCTCGCCCAGGCGCAGTTGCGATAGCCCCGTGGCGGTCTGTTCACGGTCCCACCCGGCCAATGCGGCATCGGTATCGTCCGTCGCCGCCAGGGCATCGGCCAGCGCCACGGCGTTGGTCATGCCCTTGAACACGCCGCTGCCGGTGAACGGCGGCGCGATCATGCCGGCATCGCCGGCCAGGCACATCCGGCCGCGGCGGTAACCCGGCAGCGTCATGGTGAACATGGCCTGGAGGGCATGGCTGTTGTGCCCGGACAGGGCGATATCGGCGAAGTACGGCGGCAGGTGCGGCGCCAGGAAACGGCGCAGGCGCTCGACGCGATCCCGCGGCACCGCCCCGAAGGGTACCGAGCCGAAGCCGCGTTCGCCGGCATCGTCGGTAAGCAGATCGTCCAGCTCCGCCGCCGGCACCCGCAGGTAGACGCCCCAGTTCACGACACGCTCGCCCGGTGCCATGGCGCCGCCCTCGCCGGGCACCAGGTAGAACACGAAATGCCCCTCGGGATACCGCACCCGATGCAGCGCGCCCTCCAGCGGCGCGGTGTCGGTCAGGTATCGTTCCGGCAGCAGCCCGCGCAGACCGGCGATGCCGGTGTATTCGAGCCGCGCCCCGGGAAACATCAGGCCGCGCCCGAGCGAACGGTAGCCGTCGGCGAACACCACCAGGTCGAAGCGGCCGGCGGGGGAGCCGTCGACCGCCAGCTCGACCTCGCGCCCGTCGCCGACGTGCCGGGCATCCGTGACCGGGCGACCGTACTCGATGTCGGCATCCGGCAGACGCCGGCGCAGCGAGGCATACAGGTCCTGCCAGCGCAGCAGCCGGATCGCCACCGGCGCCGCCCAGGGCGAACGCCCCAGCCGGCCGCCGTCGTCGGCGCGGGCGCTGTTCACGAGCCGCTCGGCGCGGAAGCCGGGCAGGTCCGCGTCCAGCAGGTCGCGCCCCTGCATCGCCTCGATCACGGGCTCCGGCGCGATGATGCCGGCGCCGCGACCGACCAGGCCGCCGGGACTGCGCTCGAAGACCCGTACCGCGTGCCCCTGCCGGCGCAGGGCCACGGCCGCGGTGCAGCCGGCGATCGAGCCGCCGACCACCGCGACGCGCAATGTGTTCGATGTCATATCCGCTCCCGGTTCGCGCCCGGACGCTACCCGGCGCGGCGGGCGGTGTCCAGGACCGGCGGCCGGCCGGGGCCGGGACACCGCCCCGTCAGCGACGTAGAATACGCCGCTCGATTCGCCGCGATACCGATACGCCGCGAAGGAGGCGGATTTGGACGACCCCGGCAACTGGGCACCCCTGGGCGAGGAGATCGCCAACAGTGTCAGTCACGGCGTCGGGCTGATCCTGGCGCTGGCCGCCATCCCCTTCCTGCTGGCGTCGGCGGCACGGCGCGGCGACGCGGGCACGGTGGTGGGCGCCACCCTGTTCTCTGTCAGCGTGACCCTGCTCTACCTGGCCTCCACCCTGTTCCATGCCCTGCCACCCGGCGCCGGCAAGGGGGTCTTCCAGGTGATCGAGCACTCCGCGATCTACGTCCTGATCGCGGGCACCTATTCCCCCTTCACGCTCGGCGTGCTCCGGGGACCGGTCGGCTGGACCCTGTTCGCGCTGGTGTGGAGCCTCGCCCTCGCCGGCACGGTGCTCAAGGCCGTGAACGGCCTCGCCCATCCGGCCCTGTCCACCGCCCTCTACCTGGCCATGGGCTGGGTCGCGCTCGGGGCGCTGCCGGCGGTGCTGACGCGGGTGCCGCGCCGGGGGGTGCTATGGCTGGTCGCCGGGGGACTGGCCTACTCGGTGGGCGTGATCTTCTTCGTGCTCGACGACCGGCTGGCCTACGGCCATCTCGTCTGGCACCTGTTCGTGATCCTGGGCACCGCCTGCCATTTCGCGGCGGTCCACGGTTACGCCGCCCGGCCGCGGCCTCACTCCCACTCGATGGTCGCGGGCGGCTTGCCGGAGATGTCGTAGACCACGCGCGAGATGCCGTCGACCTCGTTGATGATCCGGCGGGAGACCTCGTCCAGGAAATCGTAGGGCAACCGGGCCCAGCGGGCGGTCATGAAATCCACGGTCTCCACCGCGCGCAGCGCGATCACGTGCTCGTAGCGGCGGCCGTCGCCCATCACCCCGACGGAGGACACCGGCAGGTACACGGCGAAGGCCTGGCTCACCTTGTCGTACTGGCCGGCCTCGCGCAGGGCGCGAATGAAGATGGCGTCGGCCTCGCGCAGCTTGTCGGCGTAGGATTTCCGGACCTCGCCCAGGATGCGCACGCCCAGACCCGGCCCCGGAAAGGGATGACGCATCAGCATGTCGCGCGGCAGGCCCAGTTCCAGACCGATGGTCCGGACCTCGTCCTTGAACAGCTCGCGCAGCGGCTCCACCAGCTTGAGCTTCATGTGCTCGGGCAGGCCGCCGACGTTGTGGTGCGACTTGATCACGTGCGCCTTGCCGGTGCTCGCGCCGGCGGACTCGATCACGTCCGGATAGATCGTGCCCTGGGCGAGCCACTCGATGCCGGTCAGCTCGGCGGCCTTCTCGTCGAAGACGTCGATGAAGGTGTTGCCGATGATCTTGCGCTTGTCCTCGGGGTCCTCGACTCCGGCCAGCCGGCCCAGGAACCGATCCTCGGCGTCGACCCGAATCACGTTGACGCCCATGTGCTCGGCGAAGGTAGCCATCACCTCGTCGCCCTCGTGCAGCCGCAGCAGGCCGTTGTCGACGAACACGCACACCAACCGCTCGCCGATCGCCCGGTGCAACAGCGCGGCGGTCACCGAGGAATCCACGCCGCCGGAGAGGCCGAGCAACACCCGCCCCTCGCCGACCTGATCGCGGATCCGGGCGACCAGATCATCGATGATCGCGTCCGCCCGCCAGAGGCCGCGGCAACCGCAGATATCGAGCACGAAACGCTCCAGGATGCGCTTGCCCTGGGCGGTGTGCGTGACCTCGGGGTGGAACTGCACGCCGAAGTAGCCGCGCGTGTCGTCGGCCATGCCGGCGAGTGGCGCGCCCTCGGTCTCGGCGATGACACGGAAGCCCTCGGGCAGGCGCTCCACCCGGTCGCCGTGGCTCATCCACACGTCCAGCCAGGCCGCGCCGTCCTCGTCGACGTGATCCTCGATATCGGTCAGCAGGGCCGAGTGGCCGCGGGCGCGCACCCGCGCGTAGCCGAACTCGCGGTGACCGCTGCCGGCCACCTCGCCGCCCAGGCGCGCCGCCATCGCCTGCATGCCGTAGCAGATCCCGAGCAGCGGCACGCCCAGCTCGAACACCGCCTCCGCGATCCGCGGCGCACTCTCGCCGCCGGTCACGGACTCGGGGCCGCCGGAGAGGATCACCCCCTTGGGGGCGAAGGCACGGATGGCGTCATCGCCCGCGTCCCAGGCGTAGATCTCGCAATAGACCCCGGCCTCGCGCACCCGGCGCGCGATGAGCTGGGTGTACTGGGACCCGAAGTCCAGGATCAGGATGCGTTCGGCGTGGATGTCCATGCTAGCGGAGCCGTGGTTGGCGGATCGTGGCCGGGCGACCGGAGGGATCGGGCATCAACGGTCAGCGACCTCCGGCGTCGTGTCAGTCGACACGGTAGTTGGGCGCTTCCTTGACGATGTTCACGTCGTGCACGTGCGACTCGCGGACGCCGGCCGAGGTAATCTGCACGAAGTTGGTCTTGGTGCGCATCTCCTGGATGTCGCGGCAGCCGGTGTAGCCCATGGCCGCGCGCAGCCCGCCCACGAGTTGGTGGACGATGGTGGCGAGCGGCCCCTTGTAGGGCACCCGGCCCTCGATACCCTCCGGCACCAGCTTCTGGATCTCCTCGCTGGGATCCTGGAAGTAGCGGTCGGCGGAGCCGCTGTCGCCGCTCATCGCCCCGAGCGAACCCATGCCGCGGTAGGACTTGTAGGAACGCCCCTGGTAGAGCTCGATCTCGCCCGGCGCCTCGTCGGTGCCCGCGAACATGCCGCCGATCATGGCGACGTAGGCGCCGGCGGCCAGGGCCTTGGCCAGGTCGCCCGAGTAGCGGATGCCGCCGTCGGCGATGAACGGCACGCCGGTGCCCTCCAGGGCCGCGGCGACGTTGGCGACGGCGGATATCTGGGGTACGCCGATGCCGGCGACGATCCGGGTGGTGCAGATGGAACCGGGGCCGATACCCACCTTGACCGCGTCCACGCCGGCCTCGACCAGCGCGCTGGCGCCCTCGGCCGTGCCCACGTTGCCGCCGATGATCTGCAGGTCCGGGAAGCGGGACTTGAGCACGCGCACGCGCTCGAGCACGCCCCGGGAGTGGCCGTGGGCGGTATCGATCACGATCACGTCCACGCCGGCCGAGACCAGGGCCTCGACCCGCTCCTCGGTATCGCCGCCGGTGCCCACCGCGGCGCCCACGCGCAGGCTGCCGCCGTCGTCCTTGCAGGCGTTGGGGAAATCGGACGACTTCTGGATGTCCTTGACCGTGATCATCCCGCGCAGCTCGAAATCCTTGCTCACCACCAGCACCTTCTCGATACGGTGCTTGTGCAGCAACGACTGGACTTCCTCCTTGCTCGCGCCCTCCTCGACCGTCACCAGTTTCTCGCGCGGCGTCATCACCGAGGTCACCGGCGCGTCGTGATGGGTCTCGAAGCGCAGATCGCGGCTGGTGACGATGCCGACCGGGCGGCGGCCGTCGATCACCGGCACGCCGGAGATCTTCTTGTCGCGGGTCAGCTCCAGGACCTCGCGGATGGTGGTGTCCGGGCCCACGCTGATCGGGTCCGAGATCACGCCGGACTCGAACTTCTTGACCGTACGCACGTGCGAGGCCTGCGCCTCGGGGGTCATGCTCTTGTGGATCACGCCGAGGCCGCCCTCCTGGGCGAGCGCGATCGCCAGGCGCGCCTCGGTGACCGTGTCCATGGCCGAGGAGACCAGCGGGATATTGAGGCGGATCTCGCGGGTCAGGTCGGTGCGCAGGTCGACCTCGCGCGGCAATATGTCGGAATAGGCGGGCTGGAGCAGGACGTCGTCGAAAGTCAGGGCTTGCTCGCTGATACGCATGCGCTTACCGTCCCGCGTCGGGGACCGGCACCGGAAATCGGCCGTATCCCCTGGATGTCGATCGGCATCCGCCGGCTGCGCTGGGCGGTCACGGCGGGTGCCAGGAAGCCGGCGATTATAAAAGAGAGGCCACCCCCTTGACCATGCCCGAGAGCCCCGCCACCGCCGACGGCACCCCCGTCTACTCGGTCTCCGAGCTGAACGCCGCCGTGCGCGAGCTGCTGGAGCACAGCTTCCCGCTGCTCTGGGTCGAGGGCGAATTGTCCAACCTCGCGCGACCGCGCTCGGGACACTGGTATTTCAGTCTCAAGGACGAGGCCGCGCAGGTACGTTGCGCGATGTTCCGCAACCGCAACCGGCTGGTGGACTTCGCGCCCCGGGACGGCCAGCTCGTGCGCGTGCGCGCCCGCGTGTCGCTATATCCGGCGCGCGGCGACTTCCAGCTCATCGCCGAACACCTGGAGGACGCCGGCGACGGCGCCCTGCAGCGGGCCTTCGAGCAGCTCAAGCGCAAGCTGGCCGGCGAGGGCCTGTTCGACACGACGATCAAACGCGGGCCGCCCGCCCGGCCGCGACGCATCGGCGTGATCACCTCGCCCACCGGCGCCGCGATCCGGGACGTGCTCGCGGTGCTGCGCCGGCGCTACCCGCTGGGCGAGGTCCTGCTGCACCCGGTGCCCGTGCAGGGCGAAGCCGCCCCGGCGGCGATCGTGCGCGCCCTGCGGCGCGCCGGCGAACGCGGCGACTGCGATGTCCTGCTGCTGGTACGCGGCGGCGGCTCCCTGGAAGACCTGTGGTCCTTCAACGACGAGGCCGTGGCCCGCGCCATCCGCGCCTGCCCGATTCCGGTCGTGGCGGGTGTGGGCCACGAGGTCGACGTGACCATCGCCGACTTCGCCGCCGACGTGCGCGCGCCGACCCCCTCGGCCGCCGCCGAGCTGGTCTGCCCCGACCAGGGGGCCTGGCTGCGCGATATCGACGGGCTGCGGCGGCGCCTGGACGCATCCGCACGTCTGCGCCTGACCAATGCCGGCCGCGAGCTGGCCCAGCGGCACGCCCGGCTCGAGCGGCTGCACCCCGAGCGCCGCATCCAGCAGGGCATGCAGCGCGCCGACGAGCTGGAAGCCCGGCTGCGGCGCGCGGTGCACTGGTCGCTGCGCCACGGCCGGGGCCGCCTGGACGCCGCCACGTCCCGGTTGCGCGGCGCCTCGCCGGCACGCCGTCTGCCTCGGGAGACGGCCGCGCTGCAACGCCTGGAGGATCGATTGCGCGCGGCACACGCCGCGTACCGCAACACCCTCGACGGCCGTCTGCGCGTGCTTTGCCGCGCGCTCGACGCGGTCAGCCCGCTGCGCACCCTGGAGCGCGGTTACGCCATCGCCGAGACCGCGGACCGTCGCGTGCTGACCGACGCCGGCACGGCACGCGCCGGCGACGATCTGCACCTGCGCCTGCATCGGGGCGCGCTCGACTGCCGCATCACGGCGGTGCACCCCGGCACCGGCGGGGACCGTGATAAGGTTTGACCAGGCGTGGCCGATTCCCGCCGGAACGGCCACGGCCACCGTGACGGGAGGCCGGCACACACGATAAAGCCGGCCGGCACATGAGAGGAACCACCGGATGAATCAGTTGACCGCTCGCCGCAACGGATTGTTGACCCTGGTCGCCGCGACCCTGCTGGCAACCGGCTGCGCCACCGCGCCGCCGCCGGCGGCCAAGCCCGAGCCCAAGAAGGCGTCCCTGCCCTCCGCGCCGCCGGTGCCCGCCCGCAACGAGGTCGTGCTCGAGAACGGCATGCGCGTGGCGGCCACCACGCCCCAGGGACGGATCCGGGTCGATGCGGGTCCGGGCCTGCTGCGGCGCTTCACCTGGGACGGCGCCACCCGCGCCGTCGTGATGAAGCCGCGCAGCGAGCGCTACGCCGGCAGCCTGGGTATCTACTACGAGGGCGTGCCCACCGGCTGGGAGCCGCACAACGGCATCTACCGGGTCGACGTCGAGGAAGGCCAGCACCATTTCGACAACCTGTCGGACGCCAAGATCTGGATGCAGATCCGGCGCCTGCACTACGTGCATACCAGCGACGGCCTGGTGGTCGGCTGGAAGCGCAAGGGCGAGACCCTGCAGGTCGAGGTCTGGCAGTTCTATATCGACGGCGAGAAGCCGTCCTACATGCCCGGCGCCAAGGACCACCTTGTGGACGTGCGCCAGGCGCCCATGCGCTCGGGCTACTGAGCCGCGGCCGCCGCGGTCAGCGGCGCTTCTTCTCGTAGGGGTTATCGCCCGTGCGGAAGACCAGTTCGATGGGGGTGCCGTAGAGGTCGAACGCCTCGCGGAAGCGGCGCATCAGGTAGCGCTTGTACTCCGGGCCCAGGTGCTCGGTGCGGTTGCCGTGGATCACGATCCGCGGCGGGAACCGTCCGCCCTGATGGGCGTAACGGAGCTTGATCCGGCGCCCCTGCACCGCCGGCGGGGCGTGCGCCGCCACCGCGCGCTCCAGCACCCGGCTCAACTCCGAGGTCGACAGGTCGGCGGCGGCCGCCGTGCGCGCCCGCACCGCTGACTGCATCAGCTCCCGCAGGCCGGAGCCGTGCCTGGCCGAGATGAAGCACACCGGCAACACGTCCAGGAACGGCAGCCGTACCTCCAGTTCCCGCCGCACCATGTCGCGGGCGTCGGGGTCCAGGCCGTCCCACTTGTTCACCGCGATCACCGCGGCCCGGCCACGCTCGGTGACCAGACCCAGCAAGCGGGCGTCCTGCGCCCCCACCCCGCTGCGGGCATCGATCATGAGGACCACGACGTCCGCCGCCTCCGCGGCCTGGAGCGCCTTGATCACGCTGAATTTCTCCAGGGGATCCTCGATCCGGGATCGACGCCGGATGCCGGCGGTATCGACTACGGTGAAAGCGCGGCCGTCGAACTCGAAATCGGCGGCGACCGCGTCACGCGTGGTGCCCGGCTCGTCCAGGGCCAGCATCCGCTCCTCGCCCAGCAGGCGGTTCACGAGTGTCGACTTGCCGGCGTTGGGGCGTCCCAGCACCGCCATGCGCAGGGGCGCCTCGGCGTCCGCCGCCGGGCCGGTCTCGTCCGCTTCCGGCAGGGTCGCCAGCACCGTCTCCATCAGCGCACCCACGCGGTCGCCGTGGCGCGCCGAGATGGCCCGGGGCGGCCCCAGGCCGAGGGCATGGAACTCGGCGGTGGCGACGTCGGCGTCGCGGCCCTCGCTCTTGTTGACCACGGCGTACACCGGCACGTCCAGCCGGCGCAGGCACTCGGCGATGGTCTCGTCGCCCGGGGTCGCGCCCTCGGCGGCATCCAGGACGAACAGCACCGCGTCCGCCTCGGCCAGCGCGATCTCGGTCTGACGCCGCGACAATTCGTCGATGGCGGCGTCGTCCACGCCCAGCCCGCCGGTATCCACCACCAGGAAGCGGCGTCCGGCGGCGTTGCCGAAACCGTAGTGCCGGTCGCGGGTGACGCCCGGCCGGTCCGCCACCAGGGCGTCCCGGCTGCCGGTCAGGCGATTGAACAGGGTGGACTTGCCGACGTTGGGCCGGCCCACGAGGACGACGACGGGAAGCTGTGACGACATGTTCGGTTCCGGTGCGGTCCCGCCGGTCGATCCCGGCGGACGGCTATTCCTCGTCCTGGACGAAGGACGTCTCCAGCAGGGCGACATCGCCGCCCGCGGACAGCACCAGGATACGGTCGCCGATCACGATGGGCGCACGCACGATGGCGTCGCCCACGGGATGGGCGCGCGCCACAACGGTGCCGTCCTCCGGGATCAGCCAGTGCAGGTAGCCCTCGAAATCGCCCACCAGCACGTAGCCGCGGTGCACCGCCGGCGCGCTCAGGCCACGATGCGCGAGGGCATCCTGCTCCCAGAGGGCCGCGCCGCTGGTGCGCTCCAGCGCCCAGACGCTGCCGTCGAGGTCGCTGAGGAACACGTCGCCGCCGCGGAAGGTCAGACCGCTGCGGCTGGCGATGTCCCGCCGCCAGCGGATGCGGCCGCTGGTGCGCGACAGCGAGGCGGTCTTGCCGCCGATGCTGGCGGCGTAGATCTCGTTCTGGGCGACCAGCAGGCCGGCGTCGATATCGGCGATGCGCTCCAGCTCCGAGCGACCGGTGGGCGCGGCCACCGTCTGCTCCCAGACGCGCTCGCCGGTGGTCACGTCGTAGGCCACCACCTTGCCGTTGTCGAGGCCGGCGAACACCGTGCCGTCGGCGACCACGGGGCTGGACGTCCCGCGCGAGGTCAGCGTGGGGACGTTGTGGGTCACGGTCCAGCGGCGGGCGCCGTCCGCGATCTCGAACGCCGAGAGGTGGCCGTCCAGGGTGCGCACCAGCACGGTGCCCTCGGCCACGGTCGGCGCCGACAGCATCTCGCTCGACACCGGGCGGCGCCACAGCTCGCTGCCGTCCTCGGCGGACAGCGACAGCAACTGGCCGTCGCGGCTGCCCACGAACACCCGGCCATCGGCCACGGTCGGGCCGGCGCTCAGCGCCAGCTCGGTCTCGACGCGCCAGACGCGCTTGCCCTTCTCCAGCTCGTGCGCGGACACCAGGCCGTCGGCGTGCGCGGTATAGACATTGCGGCCGTCGATCGCGGCCACCAGGCCGTTCTGGAACGACGCCCCGCCGTCACCGGTGCCGCGCCGCCAGACGCGCTCGACCTCGATGGTCTGCTGGCCGATCTCGGGCAGCGGGGCCGGCTCGGGCAGAGGCTGGCCGCCGCCGGCGCAGCCGGCGAGGGCCGCCAGGGACACGAGCAGCCAGGCGGCGCCCGGCCGCGGCATCGTCGTTGCGGTCATGCCGCCTCCTCGTCCGTCGCGCTCTCCTCGACCGCCACGGCGTCCAGCTTGCGCTGCAACGGCGCCGCGTCGGCATCCTCGGGCAGGTGCGCCAGGGCCCGCCGGTAGGCGTCGCGGGCCGCTTCACGGTCGCCGGCGGCGGCATGGATGTCGCCGGCCAACTCGCCGTACAGCGAGACGAATGCGTCCGGCCGGTCGCCTTCGAGCAGGGCCAGCGCCTCCTCGGCCTTGTCCTGGGCCCACAGCAGTCGCGCCCGGCGCACGCGCGCGATGTGCCGGAACGCGGTCTGGTCGGCGTAGTCGACGACCCAGGTCAACTGGGCCAGGGCATCGTCGTAACGCTCGGCCTCGACCAGGCGCTGGGCGTACATCAATGCACCCTGCGCGGCATACGGCGTGGCCGCGTAGTCCTCGCGCAGGCTCTGCACCGCCGCGCGGGCGGGATCGCCCAGCTCGCCCTCGGCCAGCAGCCCGCGCAGCTCGGCGTACTGCGACGCGGCCTCGCGGGCGCGGTTGTCGACGTAGGCATCCCAGCCCTGCCAGGCCAGGATCGCGCCCAGACCGGCGCCCACCCCCAGCACGAGGGCGAGGCCGTTCTGACGCCACCAATCCTTGAGCTTCTGCAGCTCGTCGTCTTCGTTGTAGCTGTCCGCCATGATTCCCGGTTCCGTTCTATGCGTTGTCGGCCAGCGGCAGACCGAAGTCCCCGGCCAGGCGCCGCGGCAGGTCCGCCAGGGCGACCGTCTCCTGATCCCCTTGATCCCGCAGCGGCTTGAGCCGCGCCTCGCCGGCCTCGGCCTCGGCCTCCCCCAGCACCAGCGCCACCGCCGCGCCACTGCGGTCGGCACGCTTGAACTGGCTCTTGAAGCTGCCGCCGCCGGCGTGCGCCAGCAGGCGCAGGCCGGGCACGGCGTCGCGCAGGTCCTCGGCGAGTCCGGGCGCGGTACGCGCCGCGGCCTCGCCCTGATACACCAGATACACGTGCGGCGACACGTCGGCCAGCGGCACCGATTGCGCCGCCATCAGCGCGATCAGCCGCTCGACGCCCAGGGCGAAACCGAACGCCGGCGTGTCGCTGCCGCCGAGCTGCCCCACCAGGCCGTCGTAGCGTCCCCCGGAACAGACCGCGTCCTGGGCCCCGAGTTCGTCGGTGAGCCATTCGAACACCGTCCGGGTGTAGTAGTCCAGGCCGCGCACCAGCCGCGGATTCACCCGGTAGGCGATACCCAGGCCGTCGAGCGTGGCGCACAGGGTCTCGAAGTGCTCGCGCGACTCCGGCCCCAGGGCGTCGAGGACGCTGGGCGCCGCCGCCAGCAGCTCCGCCATCGCCGGATTCTTGCTGTCCAGGATGCGCAGCGGGTTGGTCTCCAGGCGGCGGCGGCTGTCGTCGTCCAGCTCGTCCTCGCGTCCCCGCAGGTAATCCACCAGAAGGTCGCGGTATCCGGCCCGCTCGGCGGGCGTGCCCAGGGAATTGATCTCCAGGCGCAGCCCGGTCAGGCCCAGGCGACGCCAAAGACGCGCGCACATCGCGATCTGCTCGGCGTCCACGTCCGGCCCGGTCAGACCGAAGGCCTCCACGCCGAACTGGTGGAACTGCCGGTAGCGGCCCTTCTGCGGCCGCTCGTAGCGGAACATCGGACCGGCGTACCAGAGCCGCTGCACCCGGTTGTGGAGCAGGCCGTGCTCGATGCCGGCGCGCACGCAGCCGGCCGTGCCCTCGGGACGCAGGCTGACGCTGTCGCCGCCGCGGTCCTCGAAGGTGTACATCTCCTTCTCGACGATGTCGGTGACCTCGCCGACGGCGCGCTTGAACAGCTCGGTGCGCTCCAGCAGCGGCAGCCGGATGCGATCGTAGCCGTAGGCCTCGAACACCGACGCCACCGCGTCCTCGAGCGTGCGCCAGAGCGCCCCCTCGTCCGGCAGGATATCGTTCATCCCGCGCACGGACTGGATGGCCCGGCTCATTCCGCGCCCTCCGCGGGCAGGGTCAGGCGGACGGTGTTGTTGTCCCGTATGCGGTCGCTGAAGTCCACCGGCCGGCCGCCCAGGCGCAGCTCGACGGCCGGGGCATTGCCCAGCGACACCTGGTAGGGCGGCTCGCCCTCGAGCATGCGCTCGCTGCCGGCGGGCAGGATGCCGTCGAGCAGACGCGCGCCGGTGGCGTCGCGCACCTCGACCCAGGAGCGGGCCTCGAAACGCAGCTCCAGACGGGCGGATCCGGCCGCGGTGGTCGTTTCCGTCTCCGGCGCCGCCGGTTCCGACGTCCGCGCGGGCGGTGTCTCGCTCGACGCGCCGGTGGTATCGGGCGCGTTCGCGCCGGCGGCCTGAGTCTCCTGTCCGGACGCTTCGCCGCCGGCCGGCGGCTGCAGCGCGGAGCGCTCGAAAGCCCCGCGGTCGACCGCCGGGGTGGTGCCGTCGTCGCCCAGCCCGCCGGTCAGACGCGGCACCAGCCACCAGACCACGGCCAGGGCCGCCACCACGAACGCCACCGTCAACAGCAGGCTCAGGGCCCGCCAGCTACGCGGGGTCACGTCCTGCGGGATCACGTCGACCTGGCCGGGCGAGGCGGGCCGCGGTCCGGGCACGCCGGTATACTCGGCGTAAGCCGTCATCAACTCGTCCTCGGGCAGGTCCAGCACTTTCGCGCACTTGCGGTAATAGCCGCGTACGAACACGGGCTGCGAGAGCCGCTCGAAGTCGTTCTCCTCCAGGGCGACGAGCGTGGACCGCGACAGCAGGGTCTGGGCCGCCAGCTCGTCCAGCGACAGACCCTTGTCCTCGCGTGCGCGGCGCAGGCGCTCGCCGGGCGACAGGCGCGGATCCGGGGCATCCCCGGCGTCGCCCTCCCCGTCGCGCTGATCGTGCGTGTCGTCACTCATGCGTCGTCGTCCAGCTGGTCCAGGGTACGCCGGTCCCCGGGGTTGCGGTCGTTGTAGCGCTGGAGATAGGCCTCGGCCGCCTCGCGCTCGCCCAGGGCCGACTCGATGCGGGCGCCCAGCAGCAGCCATTCGTCGGCCAGCGGTGTCTTCGGGCCGGCCGTGTCTTCCAGGCGCTGGAAGAAGCCGCGGGCGCGCAGGTTATCACCACGCTCCAGGCTCTGCTCGGCCAGCGCCGCCAGCGTGGGCCGGTGCCGCGGATTGCGCTCCAGGGCCCGCCGGAAGTAACCGTCGGCGCGTTCCGCCTCGCCCGCCCGGGCGAGGCACAGGCCGGCATTCGCCAGGGCATCCGCCGCGTCCGGGTAGCGGGGATTGTCGGCGGCGTCCTCGAGCTGCGCCAGGGCCTCGTCCACGCGCCCGGTGCGGCACAGGAAGACGCCGTAGCCGTTGCGTATCTCGGGCCGGGGCTGCAGGTCGAGCGCCCGCCGGTAGTGGCGGTCGGCGGCATCGTTCTCGTTGAGCCGCCCGTGGGCGATCGCCAGGGCCCAGTGGGCGTCCACGTGCCGCGGGTCGTAATCCAGGGCCTTCTCCAGGGTCCGGATCGCACGCGCCTCGTCGCCGTTGCGCAGGTACTCGATGCCCAGGTCGGCATTGGCGGCGGCCGCGCGTTCGGGGTCCGGGACGCTGTCGGGGGTGCCGGCGCAGCCGGCCGCCAGGACCGCCGCGAGCGCCAGCGACGCCCAGGGGCGAGTCGTTCTCATGCACCCACCGTGGACGGCTCGACCTTGATCGGGACCTCCCGGAAATGCCGCTTCTGACGATCACGCACGCGGCCGACCAACTGACCGCATGCGGCGTCGATGTCGTCGCCGCGCGTGCGGCGCACGGTGGTGCGGATACCGCGCTCGTAGAGCCGGTCCTGGAAGCGGCGTATCCGGCCCTCGTCGGGACGCTCGTAGCCGCTGCCCGGGAACGGATTGAACGGGATCAGGTTGAGTTTGGCCGGCCGGTTGCGGAGCAGGCCCGCCAGGGCCCGGGCATGGCGCTCGTCGTCGTTGACGCCGGCCAGCAGGACGTATTCGTAGACCACGTGCGCGCGCCGATCCTTGCCGCCGGTATAGCGGTCGCAGGCGGCCATCAGCTCGGCGAGGGGATACTTGCGGTTGATCGGCACCAGCTCGTCGCGCAGGGTGTCGTCCGGCGCGTGCAGCGACACCGCCAGGGCCACGTCCACCTCCTCGCGCAACCGGTCCATGAACGGCACCAGGCCCGACGTGGAGACCGTGACCCGGCGCTTGGACAGGCCGAAGCCGTAGTCGTCCAGCAGGATGCGCAAGGCCGGCACCAGGTTGCGATAGTTGGCCAGTGGCTCGCCCATGCCCATGAACACGATGTTGGTCAGGGCGCGGTTGCCGTACAGCCGGCCCTCCCCGCGCAGCCGGTGCTCGGCGAGCCATACCTGGCCGACGATCTCGGCCACGCCGAGGTTGCGGTTCAGGCCCTGCTTGCCGGTGGCGCAGAAACTGCAGTCCAGGGCACAGCCGATCTGCGAGGACACGCACAGCGTGGCGCGATCGGTCTCGGGGATATAGACCGCCTCGACCGCGTTCGCCGCGCTCGGGTCCTCGTCCGGGGCCAGCAGCCACTTGCGCGTGCCGTCGCCGGACAGGCGGTCGTCGATGGCCACCGGCGGCCGCACCTCGGCCATGTCGGGCAGCCGCGACCGCAGGTCCTTGGACAGGTCGGTCATGGCCGCGAAGTCGGTGACCCCGCGGCCATAGATCCAGCGCATCACCTGCTTGGCGCGGAACGCGGACTCGCCCCGCTCGGCGAAGAACGCCGCCAGGCCTTCCCGGTCCAGTCCGAACAGATTGACGCGCGTGTCGCTCATGGCAGCCTCAGCGGGACAGGATCTCCCCTTCCTCGAAGAAGAACGCCACCTCGTTGGCCGCGGTCTCGGGCGCATCGGAGCCGTGCACGGCGTTGGCGTCGATGGTCTCGGCGAAATCGGCGCGGATGGTGCCGGGCGCGGCCTCCTCGGGGTTGGTGGCGCCCATCAGCTCGCGGTTCTTGGCGATGGCGTCCTCGCCCTCGAGCACCTGGACCATGACCGGCCCGGAGATCATGAACTCGACCAGGTCGTTGAAGAACGGCCGCTCGCGGTGCACGTCGTAGAACCCTTCCGCCTGCTCGCGCGAGAGCTGCAGCATGCGGGCGGCGACGATCTTCAGGCCGGCGGCCTCGAACCGGCGGTAAATCTCGCCGATGGCGTTCTTGGCGACGGCATCGGGCTTGATGATGGACAGGGTCCTCTCGACGGCCATTCCTACTCCCTACCTTTCTTTGGATTGAAGAACCGCCCCGGGCGGCGGTTCGCGCCCAAGGCCGACAAAAGCGCGTAAGTTTAGCGGGCGGCGGCGCGCCCCGGCAATGCATGCCGCCCCGCGGCGCGGCTCAGACGGTGAACGATTCGCCGCAGCCGCAGGCGTGCTTGGCCCGGGGGTTGTCGAAGCGGAACATCCGGTTGAGGCCTTCGGAACGGAAATCCAGGGTGGTGCCGTCGAGCAGGTCCAGATGCTTGCGCGCGACCACCACCTTGGCGCCGTGCTCCTCGAACACGGCGTCGTCCTCGCCGATCTCGTCGGCGTAATCCATGGTGTACATGTAGCCGCTGCAGCCGGACTTGCGGACGCCGACGCGCAGGCCGACGCCCGATCCGCGCTTGGCAAGCTGCGACTTCACCCGCTCGGCGGCGGCTTCGGTCAGTTCGATACCCATAACGCTCTCAGTGTCGTTGCAGCAGTCCATTCCCACGGCGGGATTCAGGCGTCCCGCGCCCGAGCCAGGGCCGCGGCGAGGGCGTCCTCGACCAGCAGCCCCCGATCCCGCCGGTCCGGCGCCAATCCGGCGCCGGCCTCGATATGTGCCACGGTTAGACCGCGCGCTTCCTCAAGGGTTCGGCCGCGCAGCCATTCGCAGGCCCAGTCCGCGGCGGCGATGCCGGCGGGACAGGCCCGCGCCAGGAATGTCGCCCCTACAATGGTAACGTCATCGGGCGCCAGCGACAGGTACAACGCCAGGTCCAGATCGCCGGGCGCGCTGGCCCGGCCGGTCAGCACCCGGCCGCCATCGGGCGGCGGCCCGGCGTGTGACGGCGCCAGGAAACGCCGCACGACCGTCTCGCTGTAATCCTGCGTTCTCATTCGAGAACATTAACCACAGAGGCGCACAGAGGCGCACGGAGGATTTTCATTTTTATGTCATGCCGGACGGCGCTTCGCGCCAGTCCGGCATCCAGGGAACGAAACCCGCCGGCGTGCCCGTGTCCGTGACGGGTGGAGTGCGCCGCAGCGGTTGCGGTAGCGATATTCAACGTCCCTCTGCGCGCCTCTGCGCGCCTCTGTGGTTTCAATCCAAGCCTGATCATGCCGCCCCCGCGATCGCGTCCGGATCCGCCGCGGACGGAGCCAGGGCACGCAGCCGGGTTACCTCTTCGATCACACGATCGGCGGCGCGCTCGATGTCGTCGTCGGTGGTGAACCGCCCCAGCGAGAAGCGCAGGCTGGCCGCGGCCTGTACCGGCGTCAGACCCATGGCGCGCAGCACGTAGGAGGAACCGGCCCGGGCGTCGCTGCAGGCGGCGCCCGAGGACACCGCCAGCGCCGGCTCGCCCAGCGTCAGCCCGGCCAGCAGCGCCTCGCCGTGGACGCCCGCCACGCCGACATTGAGGATGCCGGAAACGGTGTGGTCCGCATCGCCGTGGCGACGGACGCCGCCGAGCCCGGCCAGCCGGGTCCACAGCCGGTCGCGGCGGCGCGCGATCGCGGCCCGCTCGGCGGCCATGCGCTCGCCGGCCAGGGCACAGGCGGCGCCCATGCCCACGACCTGGTGCACCGGCAGGGTACCCGGCCGCAGGCCCTGCTCGTGACCGCCGCCATGCAGGATCGGCGCGAGCCGCGCCCGCGGCCGGCGGCGCACGTACAACGCCCCCACCCCCTGCGGCCCGTGCAGCTTGTGGGCCGAGAGACTGATCAGGTCGGCGCCGACGGCATCCGCCGACAACGGCAGCTTGCCCAGCGACTGTGCCGCGTCGACGTGGAACACGGCCCCATGGGCGCGCACGTGCTCGCCGATCGCGGCCAGATCCTGGATCGTCCCGGTCTCGTTGTTCACGTGCATCACCGAGACCAGCACGGTGTCGTCCGCCAGGGCCGCCGCCAGTTCCGCCGGATCCACCCGGCCGCCGGCGTCCACGCCCAGTTCGGTCACGCGCCAGCCGGCCCGCGCGAGGCGCCGGACCGGGTCGAGCACGGCCTTGTGCTCGATCGCCGTGGTCACGATGTGGCCGGGCCCGCCAGCGAAGGCGGCGGGCCCGGCGATCGCCAGATTGTCGGCCTCGGTGGCGCCCGAGGTCCAGACGATCTCGTCCGGCGCGGCGCCGATCAGCGCCGCCACCCGCTCGCGCGCCGTTTCCACCGCCGCGCCCGCCCGCCGGCCGGGCCCGTGGCCGGAGGCCGGATTGGCGACGCCCGCCAGGTACGGCAGCATCGCCTCCCGCACCGCCGGATCAAGCGGCGCGCTGGCGGCGTTGTCGAGATAGATGGCGTCCACGATCCTTGCCGGGCCGGACGATCAGCCCGCGAGCACCGCGGGGTTGAGGCTGGGCATGGCGGCGCCCGCACTGGTCAGCTCGCGCAGGGTCGCCAGGAAGCTGTCGACATCCTCCGCGCTGTTGTCGCGTCCGAGCGAGACCCGCACCGCACCATAGGCCACCGTGGGATCGATACCCATGGCCAACAGCACGTGGCTGGGCTCGCCGCGCCCCGAGGCGCAAGCCGAGCCCGAGGACACCGCGATGCCGTGGCGATCCAGCGACATCAGCAGGCCCTCGCCTTCATAGCCCGGCACCGCGAACTGCACCGTATTGGGCAGACGCGCCACGTGCTCGGCGAACACGGTGACGCCGGGCATGCCGGAAAGCCCGCCCTCCAGGCGGTCGCGCAGGGTCAAAAGCCCGGCGTAGCGCTCTTCCAGCTCGGCCGCGGCGAGTTCGGCGGCGGCCCCGAAACCCACGATGCCCGCCGTGTTCTCGGTGCCGGCGCGCAGGCCGCCCTCGTGGCCGCCGCCGTGGAGCTGCGGCTCGATGTCAACACCCTTGTCCAGGATCAGCGCGCCCACGCCCTTGGGTCCGTAGATCTTGTGGGCCGACAGCGCCAGCGTGTGCGCCCCCGTCTCCGGATAGCGCAGCATGCCCTTGCCGGCGAGCTGCACGGCGTCGCAGTGGAACAGCGCCCCGGCCTCGCGCGCGGCCTCGGCGATGGCGGCGGTGTCCTGGAGCGCCCCGGTCTCGTTGTTCGCGGCCATCGCCGCCACCAGCCGCACGTCCCCGGCGGCGAGCTGCTCGCGCAGCCCCGTCAGGTCGTAGCGGCCGTCGGCGCCGGCCGGAATCTCGTCCACCTGCCAGCCGTGCGGCGCCAGCGCCTGGGCGGCTTCCAGGACCGCCGGATGCTCCATCGACCCGACCAGCACCCGGCCGCGCGGCAGCCGCGCGGCCAGGCCCTTGACCGCCAGGTTGTCGGCCTCGGTGCCGCCGGCGGTGAACACCACCTGGCCGGGATGGGCGCCGGCGAGCGCCGCGACCTGCTCACGGGCATGGTCGATGGCCGCCCGCGCCTCGCGACCGCCGCGGTGCAGGCTGGCGGCATTGGCATAGCCCTCGCGCAGCCACGGCAACATCGTCTCCAGGACGCGTTCGTCCAGGGGCGTGGTGGCGTTGTGATCGAAATACAGGCTCATGCTTCCTCCCGCAGTTCTCGCGCGGCATCCTCGCGCTGCCGGGCCTCGCAAAGCTCGGCCAGGGTCTTGGTCTCCAGGAAGCGGCGCACATGCTGCGTCAGCTCCTCCCAGAGATCGTGTGTGAGGCCGCCGCAGTCGCCGTCGCAGGCGGTCGCGTCCAGGGACTCGTCGACCGCCGCGATGACCTCGGCGACGCTGATCTCGCCGGCGCAGCGGCAGAGCTGATAGCCGCCATGGGCGCCGCGGGTGCTGCATACGAGTCCGCGGCGACGCAGGTTGCGGAACAACCGCTCCAGGTAGGCCGGCGAGATGTCCCGGCGGCGGGCGATCTCGTTCAGGCACACGGGGCCTTCGCCGCCGTGCATGGCGAGGTCGAGCATGGCCGTGACCGCGTAGCGGCCGCGCGTGGTCAGTCTCATCCCGTGCCGGTCTCCCGCTCGCCGGCATCCCGGGCGGGCATCCGCGCCTCGAGACGTTCGGCCAGCGCCTGGAGCTGCGCCTGGCGCTGCTCCAGCGTGTGGATGTGATCCAGCATCGCGTCGATACCGCGCGACACCGGGTCGGGCATGTCCTGGGTGACGCCGTAGAGATCGAAGCCGATGCGCTCGGCCAGGGCCGCGCGGTGATCGCCGCCGGCGGTGGCCTCCTTGCACTTCACCAGCTTGCCGGGCACGCCGACCACGGTGCAGCCGGCCGGCACCTCCTTGACCACCACGGCGTTGGACCCGATGCGGGCACCGTCGCCCACGGTGAACGGTCCCAGGACCTTGGCCCCGGCACCGACCACGACGTTGTTCTCCAGGGTCGGGTGGCGCTTGCCGGGATTCCAGCTCGTGCCGCCCAGGGTCACGCCCTGGTAGATGGTGCAGTCGTCGCCGATCTCGGTGGTCTCGCCGATCACCACGCCCATGCCGTGGTCGATGAAGAACCGCCGGCCG
This sequence comes from Salinisphaera sp. PC39, assembly GCF_040361335.1. Taxonomy (NCBI): domain Bacteria; kingdom Pseudomonadati; phylum Pseudomonadota; class Gammaproteobacteria; order Salinisphaerales; family Salinisphaeraceae; genus Salinisphaera; species Salinisphaera sp. PC39. The sequence continues at coordinate 173,563 of NZ_APNM01000005.1, forward strand.
ATCTTGGCGCCGGGATGGATCTCGATACCCGTGAACCAGCGCGCCAGGTGCGACAGGAAGCGGCCCAGCCAGAGCAGGCCGTGATTCCAGCACCAGTGACTGACCCGGTGCCACCACAGGGCGTGCAGCCCCGGATAGGTGGTGATGGCCTCCCAGGTGCCCCGCACCGCCGGGTCGCGTTCGAAGATGACCGCGACGTCCTCGCGCATTCGTTTCAGCATGGCCCGTCCTCTCGCCACGGCCGCGCCGGCCGCAATACCCAACCTATTCGGTCGGGATTATACGCACGAGCCGTCGCGGGTTTCCAGTCCCGGCCGGAGCGGCCGAAAGGCTGTCAGCGCCGGCGCGGGTCCAGTGCCTTGAGCAGGCCCCGCAAGATATTGATCTCGGCCGACTCCGGCGCGGCGCGGGTGAAAAGCCGGCGCAGGCGGCGCATCAGCCATTTCGGCCGTTCGGGATCGAGGAACCCGCCGGCGACCATCACCTCTTCCAGGTGCGTGTAGAACCCTTCCAGTTCGGCGGCGGTGGCGGGCGGATCGTATTCCCCGGCCGGCTCGATGCCCGCGCCGGCGGCCAGCCGCAGCTCGTAGCACAGCACCTGCACCGCCGCGGCCAGGTTCAGCGACGAGAATTCGGGGTTGCAGGGAATCTGCACGTGGAGATCGCAGCGATCCAGCTCGGCGTTGCTCAGGCCGCTGCGCTCGCGCCCGAACACCAGGGCCACCGGCCCGTCGCCGACGGCCGCCAGCGCCCGGCCGGCGGCCTCGCGCGCATCGACCAGCGGCCAGGGCAGGCGCCGCGAACGGGCGCTGGTGCCGAGTACCAGCCGGCAGTCCGCCACCGCCTCCGGCAACGCGGCGTGCACCGGCGCGGCGGCCAGGATATCGTCGGCGCCCGCCGCGCGGGCGGTGGCGTCGGCGTGCGGATACGAGGCCGGTGCCACCAGGGCCAGATCGGACAGGCCCATGGCCTTCATCGCCCGCGCCGCGGCGCCGATATTGCCGGGGTGCTGGGGTTCGACCAGGACGATGCGGACGGCGCTCAGCGCTGTTTCGGGTTTCATGTGTCAGGTTTCGTGTTGGCCTCGGCGACGCCCGAGCCCGGATAAAACGTGCATGAAACACGAAACGGGAAACCGGAGACAAGCGCGGCCTCGCCGCGCTTTGCTATTCTACGCCGCCCTCAACCACCCGAAGACGCACGACCCGATGCAGCCCCTGGTGAATATCGCGGTATCCGCCGCGCGTTCCGCCGCGCGCGAGATCATGAAGGCCTACCGTCGCGGCGACGTCGGCCAGATCCGCGACAAGTCGCGCAACGACTTCGTCAGCGAGATCGACCACGCCGCCGAGGCGGCGATCATCGCCACCATCCGCCGCGCCCATCCCGATCACGCGATCCTCGCCGAAGAGAGCGGCGCCAGCGAGGGCCGTCGGCGCAGCGAGGTGGAGTGGATCATCGATCCCATCGACGGCACCGCCAATTTCATCCGCGGCCTGCCCCACTTCGCGGTCTCCATCGGTTGTCGGGTCCGCGGCGAACTGGCGCACGGCGTGATCTACGATCCGGTCAAGGACGAGCTGTTCACCGCCAGCCGCGGCGACGGCGCGCAACTCGACGGCCGCCGCATCCGTGTCTCTCGCGCCACGCAACTGGAGCGCGCGCTGGTCGCCACCGGCTTCGCCTACCGGCGCGACGGCGACGTCGCCGACCATCTGGCGGCCTTCACGCGGGTCCTGGAAACGGCCGGCGATATCCGGCGGGCCGGGTCCGCGGCCCTGGACCTGGCCTACGTCGCCAAGGGGCGGCTGGACGGCTACTGGGAGCGGGGCCTGGCGCCCTGGGATATCTCGGCCGGTCTGCTGCTGGTACGCGAGGCCGGCGGCATCGCCACCGACCCCGACAAGCCCGACGACAACGACCCCATGGACACCGGCGCCGTCATCGCCGGCAGCCCCAAGATTTACACGTCGCTGAAAGAGGTCGTGACCAGGAAGAACTAACCACAGGGGCACAGAGAACACAGAGGATTCATGTACTTGTTTTTTCGTTCTGTGCGCTCTGTGTCTCTGTGGTTCGTATAAAAATCAGACCTCGGAGGACTTGGCGCCTTCCTCGTCGTCCTTGGGCGGGAACAGGTCTTCCTTGGTGACGTCCAGGGCCAGGGCCAGGGCGCTGGCGGTGTAGATCGACGAGAAGGTACCGATCGTCACGCCCGCGATCAGCGCGATGGCGAAGCCCTGCATGGCCTCGCCGCCGACCAGCAGCAGCGACAGCAGCACCAGCAGCGTGGTCAGGCCGGTCATGAGGGTCCGGGCCAGGGTCTGGTTGATGGAGGCGTTCATGACCTCGATGGCCTCGACCTTGCGCATGCGGCGGAAGTTCTCGCGGATACGGTCGAAGATGACGATGGTGTCGTTCAGCGAGTAGCCGATCACCGCCAGCAACGCCGCCAGCACGGTCAGGTCGAACTCGAACCGGAACAGCGAGAACACGCCCAGCGTGATGATCACGTCGTGCGCCAGGGCCGCGACCGCGCCCACCGAGAACTTCCAGTGGAAGCGGATCATCACGTAGATCAGGATGCCGATCAGCGCGTACAGCAGGGCCAGGCCACCCTTGTTGGTCAGCTCCTCGCCCACCTGCGGCCCCACGAACTCGATGCGGCGCATCTCGGCGTCGGGGTTGGCGTCCTCCAGGGCCGCGAGGATACGGTCGCTGGTCATCGCCGCGTCCTCGCCCTCGGGCGCCGGCAGACGGATCAGTACGTCCGAGGCGCTGCCGTAGTTGGTCACGACCGCGTCCGGGAAACCGCCCTCGGCAAGGGCGTTGCGCACCCCGTTCAACTCGACTGCCTCGGGGTAGCCGACCTCGACCACGACGCCGCCGGTGAAGTCGATGCCCAGCTCGAGCTGCTGCACGGCCAGCGAGCCGATCGAGACCAGCAGCAGCACGGCCGACAGCATGTAGCCGAAACGGCGCCGGCCGATGAAGTCGATGCGGGTGTCGGGCTTGATCAATCTCATCAGATGGACACGCTCTGCAGGCGGCGCTTGCGGCCGTAGGTCAGGTTCGCCAGGGCCCGCGTACCGACGATGGCGGTGAACATCGAGGTCAGGATGCCGATCGACAGGGTCACGGCGAAGCCCTTGATCGGGCCGGTACCGAAGCCGAACAGCACCACCGCCGCGATCAGCGTGGTCACCTGGGCGTCGGCGATCGAGGAGAACGCCTTGTCATAGCCCGAGGCGATCGCGGATTGCGGCGAGTTGCCGGCGTCCAGTTCCTCGCGGATGCGCTCGAAGATCAGCACGTTGGCGTCCACCGCCATGCCCACGGTGAGCACGATGCCGGCGATGCCGGGCAGCGTGAGCGTGGCCTGGAGCATCGACAGCACCGCCACGATCAGGATCAGGTTCAGGAATAGCGCGGCGTTGGCGAACAGGCCGAAACCCCGGTAGTAGATCGCCATGAACACCACCACCAGCAGGAAGCCCAGCACCACGGCCAACCGGCCCTGCTCGATGTTGTCCTGACCGAGCGAGGGACCGACGGTACGCTCCTCGACGATGTTCACCGGCGCCGCGAGCGCGCCCGCCCGCAGCAGCAGCGCGAGGTCGTGGGCCTCCTGGCTGCTCAGGCCGGTGGTCTGGAAACGCTTGCCGAAGGTGCCGCGGATGGTGGCGACGTTGATCACCTCCTCCACCTTCACCCGCTCGCGGATTTCCTTGCCGTCCTCGTAGCGGGTCTCGATCTTGTTCTCCACGAACAGCACCGCCATGGGATCACCCACGTGCTGCTGGGTGGTATCGAACATCTTGCTGGCGGCGGCCCCGTCCAGGGTCACGAACACCGCCGGGCTGCCGGATTGCTGGTCGAAGCCGGCGGAGGCGTCCACGAGCTGGTCGCCGGAGGCGATCACGTCTTCCTCCAGCAGGATCGGGCGCCCGTCGCGGGTGCGGTAAAGATCGGTGCCGGGCGGCGCCACGCCGCGGCTGGCGGCGGCCTCGGCGTCCTGCCCCTGGGCCACCAGGCGATACTCCAGGGTCGCGGTCTTGCCCAGCAGCCGCTTGGCCTCGGCCGTATCCTGCACGCCCGGCAACTCGACCACGATCCGGTCCTCGCCCTGGCGCTGCACCAGCGGCTCGGCCACGCCCAGCTCGTTGACCCGGTTGCGCAGCGTGGTCAGGTTCTGTTCGAGCGCGAGTTCCTTGATCCGGGCGATCTCCTGCTCGGTGGGTCGGGCCACGACGGTGTCGGCCTCGCCCTCGGCGGTCGTGAACCGGAGATTGTCGAACTCCGAACGCAGCAGCTTGAGGCCGCGGTCCATGTGCTCGGCGTTGGCGAAGCGCACCCGCACCGACTCGCCGTCGCGGGCGGCCCGGGTGTAGCGGATGTCCTCCTTGCGCAGCATGCGCGGGATATCCCGCGCCAGGCGGTCATAGGTCTCGTCCATCACCGTCTGCATGTCCACTTCCAGCAGGAAGTGGACGCCGCCGCGCAGGTCCAGGCCCAGGTTCATGGGCTTGGCGTTGATCGCGCGCAGCCACGCCGGCGTGGTGGAGGCCAGGTTCAGGGCCACCACGTAGTCGTTGCCCAATTCGCGTCGCAGCAGGTCCGCGGTACGCAACTGCGCCTCGGAGCTTTGCACCCGGACCAAAAGGCGGTCCTCGTTGATCGAGGACTTGCCGACGTCGATCCCGTTCGACTGCAGGTGCGCGACCACCCGCTGCCGCAACGACTGGCTCACGGCCCCGCCGTCCTCGGCGGAGATCTGGACCGCGGGCTGCTCGCCGTAGAGATTGGGCAGCGCGTACAGGGTGCCGATCGCCAGCACCACGCCCAGCAACAGATACTTCCAGAGCGGGTAGCGGTTCATCGCGGGATCAGTTGGAATCCAGCGTGCCCTTGGGCACGACGCTGGAGACCGATTGCTTCTGCACCTTGATCCGGACGTCGTCCGAGACCTCGAGGACGATGAAGTTCTCGCCGATCTCGCGGACCTTGCCCGCGAGGCCGCCCGAGGTGATCACCTCGTTGCCCTTCTCCAGCCCGTCGATGAGCTGGCGGTGCTCCTTCTGCCGCTTCATCTGCGGCCGGATGATCAGGAAGTACATGAAGGCGAAGAACAGGCCGACCATGATCAGGGTCGGCATGATGCCGCCGCCGGGCGGCGGCGCCCCGTTCTGGGCCCAGGCGGAAGAGATGAAGAAGTCCATGGTCACCCTTTCTGTTTCCCGGCGGGACGATACCCGAAGCGAAGCGCGGCATTATGCCAGAACGAGTGTGATTCGTGATTGGTGATTGGTGATTCGTCAAGACACCCCTGCGCCAATCACCAATCACTAGTCACCAATCACGGCCCCTCGGGCAAAGGCTTCGAACCGGTCCTCGGCGATCGCGGCCCGGATGTCGCGCATAAGCCGCAGATAGAAATGCAAATTGTGCCAAGTGTGCAGGCGCGCGGCGAGGATCTCGCCACAGCGGTAGAGATGGTGCAGATAGGCCCGGCTATAGTTGCGGCAGACATAGCAATCGCAGGCCGGATCCAGCGGGCCGGTATCGTGACGGTGGGCGGCGTGCTTGATCTTGATCGTGCCCTCGGAGGTGAACAGGTAACCGTTGCGGGCGTTGCGGGTCGGCAGCACGCAATCGAACATGTCCACGCCCGCGGCCACGGCCGCCACGATGTCGGCGGGCGTGCCCACCCCCATCAGGTAGCGCGGGGCGTCGGCCGGCGCCAGCGGCATCACCGTGTCCAGCACCAGCGCCTTGTCGTCCCAGGATTCGCCCACCGACACCCCGCCGATGGCATAGCCGTCGAAGCCGATCTCCAGCAGCCGCTCCATGGATTCGCGCCGCAGCGCCGGGTAGACGCTGCCCTGGTTGATCCCGAACAGGGCGTTCTCCGAGTCGCCGTGGGCCTCGCGGCAGCGCGCCGCCCAGCGCATCGAGCGACGCATCGACTCGGCCGCCTCGTGCTCGGGCACCGGGTAGTCGGTGCATTCGTCCAGCACCATGACCACATCGGAATTCAGCGCATGCTGGACCTCGACCGCCCGCTCGGGGGTCAGGAAATGCTTGCTGCCGTCGATCGGCGAGCGGAACTCGGCGCCCTCCTCCGTCAGCTTGCGCATCGGCGACAGGCTCCACACCTGGAAGCCGCCGGAGTCGGTCAGGATCGGCCGCTCCCAGTGCATGAACCCGTGCAGGCCGCCGTGGGCGGCGATCACCTCGGTGCCCGGCCGCAGCATCAGGTGATAGGTGTTGCCGAGCACGATGTCGGCGCCGAGATCCCGCAGTTCCTCGGGCAGCATGCCCTTCACCGTGCCGTAGGTCCCCACCGGCATGAACGCCGGTGTCTCGACCGTGCCGTGCGGCAGGTGCAGGCGCCCGCGCCGGGCGCGATCGCTGGTGGCGAGGAGTTCGAAGCGCATGGGCGCGGGAGTGTAGCCGCGCCGGCCGCCGCCGTCGATTGGCCGCCGTGTTAGAGATACGGCGCCGAGCCGGCTATAATGCGCCGCCCTGCCCGGGTGGCGGAACTGGTAGACGCGTCGGACTCAAAATCCGATGGTAGAAATACCGTGTGGGTTCGAGTCCCACCCCGGGCACCAAAACCGGGGTGCGAGTTGCTTGGCGCCTCCCTGCGCCAAGCCCTTCGGGCACCGCCGTTCGCGCCGATCCGCTGTCCCCGGATCGGGCGAGTCCCGCTGCAATCACCCTCCGACCCCGCCAAGGGCGGCCGTCCCGGGCTATCCCTCTCCATGGAACCTTTCGCCGTTGCCCTGCGTGTTCCCCATGTAAGGCCAACGTAAAAGGAGCATAACGATGCTAGGTATTGGGAAGCGTTTCGCGGTCGGGACCGTGGGAGCCCTCGCGGCTGTCATGCTGGCGGGCTGCGGGGGCAGCAGCGGGGGCGGCGACTCGTCGAGCGACACGGGCACGGCCTCGTTCTCGGCCACTGACGCGCCCGTGGACAGTCTCGCGCGGGTGGACGTGACCTTCGGGTCGATCGCACTGAAGCCGGCCGACGGCCCGATGGAGACCTATGAGTTCGACCAGCCGGTGACAATCGACCTGCTGTCGCTGACCGGCGAGGAATCGGCCACGATCCTGGGCGATACCGAGGTCCCGGCCGGCGAATACAGCTTCGTGCGTCTGTTCGTGCTCGGCGGCACCGCCAACGGTTCGGAGGTCGAGGAAGACGGCGGCGGCGTATTCGATCTCTATATCCCCGGTCAGCAGAACCGTCCGGAACAGAGCCAGGGCCAGCCGCGCTTCCTGCAGCTCAACGCCGCCGACGACCAGCTCGTGGTGCCCGCGGGCGGCAACGTCGACTTCACCATCGATTTCGACCTGCGCAAGGCCCTGACCAAGCCGGAGAACCAGGAGGCGTATTACCTGCTGCGCCCGGCCCTGCGTCTGGTTAACAATGTCGAGGTGGACACCATCCAGGGCGAGGTCAGCCCGGAGCTGACGCTGGCGGAGAACTGCACCACCCCCGCCGAGACCGGCAATGCCGTCTATCTCTACGAGGGATTCGACCAGACGCCGGGCGATGTGAATGTGACCGCCTCGACGGGCAACGAGCAGGACGATCCCCAGCCCGACCACGACACGGACGACTCCGACGGCGACACCACCGAGGTGAACCCCGTCACCACGGCGACCGTCTCGCAACAGGACGAGGACACGATGCTGGAGTACACCATCGGCTTCGTGGCCGAGGGTGACTACACCATCGCCTTTACCTGCGAGGCGGACCGCGACATGTCCGAGACCGACGAGGACATGATCTTCGAGCAGCCGACCAACGTCACCGTGGACGCGGACGACGATCCCGAGGTCGTGAACTTCGAGACCGTCGCCGAGGAACCGGCCACCTGAGGCCGGTCCGACACGGCATCCGGGGCGGCACGCGTGCGCGCCGCCCCGGATGCCCCCTTCACGTACGTCTGCATCGAATTGACGCCGCGCAGGAGAGCGAGACCGCCGAGGTGAACTTTCTCCCAGCGGCACCTGATAAAAACCGTGCTAGGGCTTTCAGGCGGGCTAAGGCCCGCCTTTTTTATGGGCGCCCGATTCGGCCGCTCAGAAAGAAGCGCCCAGCGACAGCCGGACGTCGGTACGCTCGTAGTCGTAGCGGTCGAAGTTGGAGTCGTTGTCCCAGTGGGTGGCCTCCAACCGCGCGGTCCAGCGCTCGGTCAGCGGACGCGACAGGCCCAGCCGGAATTCGACGCGGTCGTCCTCGCGCTCGTCCAGGACAGCATCTTCCCGGATCTCCGGATCGGTATACAGACTCACCCGGTAAGCCACCCCGGCCCGGCCCGCGAAACCGCCGCCCAGCGGTCGGCGTACGCCGGCACCGATCTCGTGGCGCCAGGGTGAGACGCTGAAGAAGTCGCCGCCCTCGGACAGGTCGTCCCGGTCGTTGTACTCGAGGCGATAACGCAGCGACCAGGACCAGGGACCGGCATCGCCCCGGAGCCCCGCGCGTGGCGAGACGCGCCAGCCGTCGAGATAGGCGTAGCGGTCACCGCCCGCGATACGCTCGCCCTCGAGCGCCAGCGCCAGGCGCCGTCCGTCCCCCAGACGATACCGGCGAGCGACCCGGACACCGACGCTGTCCTGGAGCGTATCGTCGCCGAGCCGGATATGACCCGCCTCGACGCGGTAGCGCCAACCGTGGGTCCGGTACACGCCCAGACCGGCCCGCAGCGAGGTGATGTCCTCGCTGTCGAGATCGGGATGGGACTCGTTGTAGGCGTGACCGCGCAGCCGCAGGCCGTCGTCCCAGTCGCCGGCGAGCAGGTATTGTCCGGCGGCGAAGACCCCGGCCACGGCGTCCCCCTCGCGCCCGGCCTGCAACACCTCGTCACCCTCGTTGCCGGCCAGACGCGGATTGCTGTCGTAGCCGGCGAAGCCCTCGATGTAGAAGGAATGGCGCCGTGGCAACCCGTCCAGCGCCGCGGCCGCCAGGTCGCGGAGCTTGTCCGTGCGTGCGGTGTCGTAGGCCTCGCGGAATCGCGCCCGCGCGGCGGCCGAACGCCCCTCGGTCCGGGCCACCAGACCCAGGTTGTAGAGACTGATCGCCCGCAAGGGCGCCGATTCCGACGATGTCAGGAAGGCCTCGCGCGCGGCCGGGTAGCGGCCCAGCCGATAGCGGGCCACACCGATATTGAAATACAGAGTCGCGGAATTCTTGCCGTGGTCGCGCGCGTCCCGGAAATGCCGCAGGGCCCGGACGTAATCCGAGTCGCGCGCGGCCGCGATGCCGGCACGATAGGCCGCATCCGCCGACCCTTGATCGGCGGATGCGCCGGACGCCAGCAGGCACAGGCCGGCGATCCAGGCGAGCGGGCCCGGGCTAGCGAAGGATCCGGGCATACGCTAGCGCGGGGCCGTCGTCGGACGGCCGACCAGTGACGGTCGCACGTTCAGGAGCCGCCGGGCGTGCCGGACGGGGGACCGCCGGCCTCGGGCGGACCCGCGTTCTCGGGCCGTCCGGCACCCTCGCGCCCGAGCTGACGGCCGTTCTCGCGGGCCTGCTCGGCCGCCTCCCGGCCGGGAACATCCGGGGGCGGGCCCCCTGCCTCCTTGCCGGGGCCGGCGGCATCCGGACGCGCGGGGGCGCGCTCGGGCAATCGCAACTCGTTGACGACATCGGCCTCGCTCGACGGTTCCTCGTCCTCGATGACCGACATCGTAACGCCCATGTCCGATTCCGGCTGCGCCAGCGCCGGCCCTACCGCCACCGACAGCAACAGGGCCACGGCGACGCGCGCACGCGCCGACAGGCAGCCCGGTGGATTGCTACGCCTGGGTTTCCGGACTCGATCTGGCATGGGCATGCCTCCCATTCTACGCCCGCGACGCACGGGCGGCGGCGAGCCGGGTCGTCGGGTTCGTGTGCCGACGGCCGTGGTCGGGGGTCACGCTATCGAGCCGCAACCGCAATTCGCGGCTCTTGCCGCCGTGCTCGATACGCGCGACCAGTTCGCCGCTACCCGCGCGACGGGCGTGCAGCGGCAGGCGCAGGCGATTCTCGCCCGCGCTCAGGTCGGTCCGCCAGCTCAGGCGGCGCTCGTGGGGATAGCCCTGGAGCTCGACATGTTCGGGCAGAACCAGGGTCAGGGTGACGCCGTCCAGACGCTTCTCGGAAGCCAGGGACAGCGACACGGTCTTGTCGCCGTCCACGACCAGGCGCACCGCCGCCGGGTCGCCGGCGCCGACCGGCGCCTGGCGGCCGAGCCAGGGCAGCGCGGCAATGGCCAGCACGACCGTGGCGGCCACGGCGGCGGCCCGCCACCCGCGCGACGGGGCCGGCGCCGCGCCCCGGACGAGACGCTCGGTGAGCCGCGGAGGCGGCTCGGGCGCGGGCAGGCCGCCCAAGGCCTCGGTGAGCAGGCGATAGTCGCGCTCGATGGCGGCACAGCGCGGGCAGGCGGCGGCATGGTCGCGCAGACGCGCGGCCTCGGCCGCGGGCAACGCCCCGTCCAGCCAGTCCTGTACCCGTTCCCTGAAATCGTCGCATCGCATGGCTTCACCTTCCATGTAGGGACACGCGCGAACGCGTCAAAGGGTTCCATCCGAGAGCAGCCCCCGCAACTCGCGCCGGGCGCGGTGCAGCCGGGATTTGACCGTGCCCTCGGCCGCGCCGGTGATGGCGGCGATCTCGGCAAGACGGTAGCCCTCGACATCGTGCAGGATCACGGCAATGCGCTGCGCCTCCGGCAACCGTGCGAGGGCGCGGGTCAGGCGCTCGCCCAGGGCGCCGCGTTCATGCAGGGCCTCCGGGGCCAGTCCGGGATCGTCGGGATGATCGGCAACCGGGTCGGCATCGTCGTCATTGGCGGCGAGTTCGCCGACGGGGACGGGCCGCCGGCCGCGCCGGCGGCGGTCGTCCAGGTAGAGCCGGTACAGGACACGGCTCAGCCAGATCTCCGGCCGGTCGAGGCGCGCGATCTCGTCGGCGCGGTCGTACAGACGCACGACCAGATCCTGGAGCAGGTCCTCGGCGTCCGCCTCCTGGCCGGTCAGCCGGTAGGCCAAGCGATAGAGCGCCGGCATCGCGGGCCGCAGGACCCGCACCAGGGCGTCGCGCCGGCGGCCGTGCCGCCAGATGTCGAGTATTCCGGCCATGGCGCGATTACGGCCGGAAACCGCCCCCCGTTGCAAGGGGCGGCATGGCGCGCGGCCCGCGCCGTCCGGCCCGTCCCGGGGCCGGACGGCATATCGGCCGGGCTACGCGGCCCGTCGGCGCAGGTCCCTGGCGGCCTCGACCATGTTCTCCAGCGCCGGAACCACCTCGTCCCAGTTCCGGGTCTTGAGGCCGCAGTCCGGGTTCACCCAGAGACGCTCGGCCGGGATGCGCTCGGCCGCCTTGGTCATGAGGGTGATCACCTGGTCCCGGGGCGGGATGTTGGGCGAATGGATGTCGTACACCCCCGGCCCGATCTCGTTGGGGTACTGGAATCGGTCGAAGACGTCCAGCAGTTCCATGTTGGAGCGCGAGGTCTCGATGGTGATCACGTCCGCGTCCATGTGCGCGATGGACTCGATGATATCGTTGAACTCCGAGTAACACATGTGGGTGTGGATCTGGGTCTCGTCGCGTACCCCGTTGGCCGTGATCCGGAAGCATTCGACCGCCCAGTCCAGGTAGTCCTGCCACTGGGAACGCCGCAGGGGCAGACCCTCGCGCAGCGCGGCCTCGTCGATCTGGATGACGTCGACACCGGCGGCCTCCAGGTCCAGCACCTCCTCGCGGATCGCCAGGGCGAGCTGCTTGCAGCTCTCGCTGCGCGACTGATCGTCACGCACGAAGGACCAGTTGAGCATGGTGACCGGCCCGGTGAGCATACCCTTGACCGGCTTGTCGGTCAGCGACTGGGCGTACTTGATCCAAGCCACGGTCATCGGATACGGGCGCTTGATGTCGCCGAACAGGATCGGTGGCTTCACGCAGCGCGAGCCGAAGGACTGCACCCAACCGTGCTGGCTGAACACGTAGCCCTCGAGCTGTTCCCCGAAGTACTCCACCATGTCGTTGCGTTCGGGCTCGCCATGCACCAGCACGTCCAGGCCCAGCGCCTCCTGCTCGCGGATGGAGCGCTCGATCTCGGCCTGCATGCGGGTGACATATTCCGCCCGCGACAGGTCGCCCTTCTTGTGGGCGAGGCGCGCCTTGCGGATTTCCTTGGTCTGCGGGAAGGAGCCGATCGTGGTGGTCGGATACGCCGGCAGCGTCAGGTGGGCGTGTTGCTTGGCGGCGCGCTCGGCGTACGGGCTGCGGCGCTTGCCCATGTCGGGCGTGATCGCGTGCACGGCCTGCTTGACGCCGGGATCGTCCACACGCGCCGACGCCCGCCGGCTGGCGATGGCCTCGGCGTTGCGCGCCAGCGGCTGCGCGACGGCGTCCCGGCCTTCGTTGAGCGCCTTGGCCAGCACCTCGATCTCGCCCAGCTTCTGCAGGGCGAAGGCCAGCCAGCTCTTGATCTCGGGATCCATCTTCTTCTCGCTGTTCAGGTCCACCGGGACATGCAGCAGCGAGCAGGACGGCGCCAGCCACAGGCACTCGCCGAGCTTGTCCGCAAGCGGCTCCAGCCAGTCCAGCAGCCCGGCCAGATCGGCCTTCCAGACGTTGCGGCCGTCGATCACGCCCAGCGACAGCACCTTGTCCGCCGGCAGCGCCGCGACGATGGCCTCGACCTCGTCGCGGGCCTTGACGGCGTCCACGTGCAGGCCGGCCACGGGCAGGCCGCAGGCCAGATCGATATTGTCGCGCAACTGGCCGAAATAGCTGGTCACCAGCAGCTTGGGCGCGACGCCGGACAGGGCGTCGTACGCGGTCCGGAGCGCCCGCTTCCAGTCGTCGTCGAGGTCGTGGACCAGTACCGGCTCGTCCACCTGGACCCATTCGACGCCCTTCTCGCCGAGCGCGTCCAGCAGCTCGCGATAGACCGGCAGCAGACGCTCCAGCAGCGCCAGCCGGTCGCTGCCGTCGCCGGCCTTGGCCAGCCAGAGATAGGTGACCGGCCCCACGAGCACGGGCTTGGGCGTCACGCCTTCGGCGCGCGCCTCGTCGATCCGTGCCAGGAGCTCGCCGGCATCGAGCGCGAAGCGGGTATCCGCCGAAACCTCCGGCACGATGTAGTGGTAATTGGTATCGAACCACTTGGTCATCTCGCCGGCGCGCACGGCGTTGCGGTCGTCGTCGCCGGCGGAGCGTCCGCGGGCCACCCGGAAACTGTTGTCCAGCCGGTCGCCGTCCAGACCGGCGACCCGCTCGGGCACGTTGCCCAGCATGAAGCTCATGTCCAGCACGTGATCGTAGAACGAGAAGTCGCCCACCGGGACGTAGTCGAGCTGCGACTGGCTGCGCCAGTTCTGCCGGCGCAGGGCCGCCCCCTTGGACAGCAACTCGTCGGCACTGGATTCGCCCTTCCAGTAGGCCTCTTCCGCGAACTTGAGCTCACGCTTGCCGCCGATCCGCGGGAAGCCGAGATTGTGCGTCACCGCCATCATTCACCTCGTGGTCGTTGGCTTCGGTGCGGGCAGTCTATGGCGGCCATTCCATGAATAAAAATGTTATGTTTTTATCTATCAATCAATTTAATTCATGTATTGAATGATCGAGCGCATCCACCTCGATATCCTCCGCCGAATCGACCGCGAGGGTTCGCTAACGGCCGCCGCACGCTCCCTGCACCTGACGCAGCCGGCCCTGAGCCACGCCATCCGCAAGCTGGAAGACCAGGCGGGCGTGCGGCTCTGGACCCGCGAGGGCCGTCGCGTGCGGCTGACGCCCGCCGGGGAGTACCTGCTGGGCGCGGCCAAGCGCCTGCTGCCGCAACTGGAGCGGGTGGACGAGGTGCTCGCGGGCTATGCCGCCGGCGAGCAGGGCTCGCTGCGCATCGGCATGGAATGCCACCCCTGCTACCGCTGGCTGCTCAAGGTGGTCGAGCCCTACCTGGCTCGCTGGCCGGGCATCGACATCGACGTGATGCAGCAGTTCCAGTTCGGGGGCATGGCGGCCCTGTTCAATCACGACATCGATATCCTGGTGACCCCGGACCCCCTTAACAGGCCCGGAGTCGCGTTCGAGCCGGTGTTCGACTACGAGCAGGTGCTGGCGGTCGCCCGCGGGCATCCCCTGGCGGATCGCGACCATGTCGAGGCCGAGGATCTGACCGACCAGGTGCTGTTCTCCTATCCGGTCGATCCCGACCGCCTGGATATCTTCACGCGGCTGCTGGGCCCGGCCCGCTGCAGTCCGCGCAAGCACAAGACCGTGGAGTCCACCGACATCATGCTGCAGCTCGTGGCCGCCGGGCGCGGCGTGGCCGCCCTGCCCCGCTGGCTGGTGGACGAATACGCGGACGAGCTGCCGATCGCGCCGGTCCGCCTCGGCCCCGACGGCATTCCCAAGCAGATCCACCTGGGCGTGCGCGAGGCCGACCGCGGGGAACGCCACATCGCGGCGTTCCTGGATCTGGCGAAGGAGAGCGGGCGGTCGATATCGTTTCCGGTCGGGGGACCGCCCTGACGGGAAACCGGGTCGCTAAACGGCGCCGACGCGACGCTATCCCGTATTCCGCATCCCCGCCGCGATCGCGTTGATGGTCCGCAGCAGCGGATCCAGCCAGTCGGTCTCGACATCGCGGCGGTGGCGCTCGACGGCGACGGTCTGGATGTGGTTGAGCGGATCCAGGTAGGGACGGCGGCGCGCCAGGGAGCGCTTGAGCACCGGGTTGTCATCCAGCGGCTCCTCGCCGCCGATCACCGTGAGCACCGCGGCGACGGCCCGTTCGTGCTCCTCGCGGATGATGCCGTAGACCCGGTCGGCCAGCTCGGCATCGGCGCAGAGATCGGCATAGGCCCGGGCGATGCCCATGTCGGCCTTGCACAGCGACATCTGCACCGAGTCCAGGAACACGGCGAAATGCGGCCACTCCTGGTACATCTCGCGCAGCCGCGCGAGGGTGTCCGGGTCCTCGCAGGCCGGCGCCAGCGCCGCACCCACACCCAGCCAGCCGGGCAGCGTGTGCCGCGACTGGGCCCAGGCGAACACCCAGGGGATCGCGCGGATGGAATCCTTGCTGCGGTCCTGGGGCCGGCGGTGGCTGGGCCGCGAACCGATGTTGAGCTCGCCGATCTCGGCGATGGGCGTGGCCTCGTAGAAATAGTCGAAGAAACCGTCGGTGTTCTCGGTGACGTCGCGATAGAAGCGCTCGCCGTCGGCCGCCAACCGCGCGGCGGTGTCGGCGTACGCGTCCGGCACCGGCGTGCCCTTGCCGCTGGCCTTGAGGGTGCCGGTGATCCCCAGCGCCAGCTCGTGCACGGCGGTCTCGGGATTGCTGTACTTGGCGAAGATCATCTCGCCCTGCTCGGTGAACTTGATCCGGCCGCGCACGGTGTCCGCCGGCTGCGACAGGATGGCGGCGTGCGTCGGGCCGCCGCCGCGGCCGACGGTGCCCCCGCGGCCGTGGAAGAGCACACAGTCGATGCCGTGGCGATCGCACAGGGCCACCACCCGCTGCTGAGCGCGGTAGAGCTGCCAGCGCGAGGCCAGGATGCCGCCGTCCTTGCAGGAGTCGGAGTAGCCCAGCATCACCTCCTGACCACCGCCGGCGCGCTCCAGGAACTCGCGGTAGACCGGCTGCTCGAACAACCCCTCCAGCACCGGCTCGATATGCTCGAGGTCGGCCACGGTCTCGAACAGCGGCGCCACCCGCAGCGGGCAGACGCCCGTGGTCTTGGGGAAGACCCCGGTCAGCCGCATCAGCAGCAGCACCTCCAGCACATCGCTGACGGCGTGGGTCATGGAGATCACGTAGCTGCCGAAGGCCTCGGCGCCCAGGATGCGCTGCATCTCCGCGACCACGCGCAGGCTGTCCAGGGTGGTCACGGTCTCCGCCGGCAGGGTCTGGACCGCGGCCGCGGCCGCCTGCAACCGCTCCGGCTCGGCGAGCTGGCGGTTGAGCAGTTCGACGCGCGCCGCCTCGTCCAGCGCAGTGTAGTCGTCGGCGATGCGGGCCTCGGCCATCAGGCTGGCGAGACAGGCCTCGTGACGGCTGGATTCCTCGCGCAGATCGAGCCGCGCGGCCTGGAAACCGAACGTCTGGGCCAGGCGCAGCAGGTCCTTGAGACCGGCATCCGCCACCGCGGCGTCGCCGTGGCCGGCCAGGGAACGCCGGATCAGCTCGATATCCGCGATGAAGGCGTCGGCATCGCGATAGGCCAGCGCCGGCCGCTCGCTGCGCTCGGCGCGCAGCCGCAACTCGGTCTGGAGCTGCTCGTGCATCGCCATCAGCCGGCCGCGCATCAGGTAGAGCTTGCGCCGGTAGGGCTCCTCCACGAAGCGCTCGGGCTGCTCGCCGGTGTGCGCCGCCAGGGCCGCGGCGTCGGTCTCCAGGCTTTCGATCAATTCCGCGCTGGGCGTGCACCAATGGCTGGAGAACGACAGCTCCCGCATCAGGCGCTCGGTGCGACGCAGGTACTCGGCGAGGATCTCGCGGGCGCCCATGCGCAGGGCGTAACGGGTCTCGCGCGCGGTGACCCCGGGGTTGCCGTCGCGGTCGCCGCCGATCCAGGTACCGAACGACACGACCGGCGGCACCTCGACATCGTGGCCGTAGACACGATGCATGGCGCGCTCCAGGTTGCGGTAGACGCGCGGCACGGCCGCGAACAGCGATTCCCGGAAGTAATACAGGCCGTTGCGGATCTCGTCCTCGACCGTGGGCCGCTTGCGGCGCAGCTCCTCGGTCTTCCAGAGGGTCTGGATATCGCGGCGCGCGGCCGATTCCAGCGCCTCGCGGCGCTCCTCGTCCAGGTCCGGCCCGGCCAGTTCCTCGAACAGGGTGAACAGCCGCCGCAACGCCTCCAGCACCGCCCGCGGCTTGGCCTCGGTGGGATGGGCGGTGAACACCGGCGTGTACGACAGGCGCCGCAGCAGGCTGTCGAGATCGCCCGCGTCCATGCCCTCCGCGCGCAATTCCTGCAGGGTTCGCTCGAAGGAGCCGACCCAGAGTTCCTCGCCGGAACGCACCTGCTGGCGCCGGCTGCGGTGGGCGTGCAGCTCCTCCAGCAGGTTGGCGAGATTGAAGTAGATGGCGAAGGCGCGCACCACCTCGGTCAGGGCGGTGGCCGGCAGGCTGGCGGCGCGGCGGTGCAGGCTCGCGCGCAACTCGGGATCGTCGCGCTCGCGCAGGCTGATATAGCCCTGACGGAACTCCTCGACGTAACCGAAAATCCCGGGGCCGGCCTGGGAACGCAGCACCTCGCCCAACAGCTCGCCGGCACGCCGGACCTGGGCGCGCAGGGCGGCGTCGTCCGCGGCGGTCGCGGTCAATCTATGATCGGTCATGGCACCGAGGATAGCACCGCGCCCGCGCGAATCTCCCACCCCACCCGTTTCTGCTAGGCTCCCGCATCATGCAACGCGAACTCCACTATTGCCCCACTTGCGGCGCGCCGATGTCGCGCGAGATCCCGCCCGGGGACGACCGCGAACGCTATGTCTGCTCGCGCGACGGCGAGATCTTCTACCAGAACCCCCTAGTGGTGGTGGGCACGGTCACCGAGCACGACGGCCGCATCCTGCTCTGCCGCCGGGCGATCGAGCCGCGCGCCGGCTTCTGGACCCTGCCGGCGGGTTTCCTGGAACTGGGCGAGACCACGGCGGAGGCCGGCCTGCGCGAGACCCGCGAGGAGGCCCTGGCCGAGGTCGAGCTGGGCCCCCTGTTCGCCCTGTTCAACGTCGCCCACATCGGCCAGGTCCACATGTTCTACCGCGCCACCCTGCCCCGCGCCGACGGCCACGCGGCGGGCCCCGAGAGCGCCGAGACCGCCCTCGTGGCGCCCGGCGACATCCCCTGGCGCCAGCTCGCCTTCCCGACCATCCACCGGGCGCTGGAGCGCTACCTGGCGGACCGGGAACGCGGCGAATTCGGCCTGCACACCGACGACCTGGGGCGGGAGTCCTGGCACGGGATCCTCGACCGCGAGCCCGAGCAGCCGATCGAGTGGGGCTGATGTGACCGTGATTGGTGATTGGTGATTGGTGGGCGGGACCGGCCGTCGCGGGTGTTAAAATGCCGGCCGTATTCCCGACATGGAGAGAGCGACGATGACCTTCGTCGTCACCGAGAACTGCATCAAGTGCAAATACACCGACTGCGTCGAGGTCTGCCCGGTCGACTGCTTCCACGAGGGTCCCAACTTCCTGGTGATCGATCCCGAGGAATGCATCGACTGCACGCTATGCGAGCCGGAGTGCCCGGTGGACGCGATCGTGTCCGAGGATGACCTGCCCGAGGACCAGAAGGAGTTCCTCGAGCTGAACGCCGAACTGTCCAAGAAGTGGCCGGTGATCACCGAGATCAAGGATCCGCCGGAGGACGCCAAGGAGTGGGAGGACGTGCCCGACAAGCTCAAGTATCTGGAGCGCTAGCGCCCGGACTGCCGATCACCGTCCGGGCCGCGCCCCAGCAGGTCCGCCAGCTCGCGCGCGGACGAACGCGGCGGCAATAGCCGCCCGTCTCCGGCGATCAGGCCGGGCGTGCCGTCCAGGCCCAGGGTCTCCGCCGCCAATCGCAGATGGTCCATGACCGGGTCGTCGCAGGCCGCACCCGCACTCGCCAGCGTTTCCCCCGCCATCGCGCGCCCGAGTGCGCGCCGCGGCTCGTCCGCGCACCAGACGGCCCGGGCCTGCTCGAACGAGCTCGATTCGGGCCCCGCCAGCGGGTAGAACAGATAGCGCACCCGGATACCCGCCGCCAGCAGCGTGTCGATATCGGCGTGCAACCGTCGGCAGTACCGGCAGTCGACGTCGGTGAACACCGTGAGGGTATGGCTCGCCCCGTCCGCCGGCTCGTACACCAGCATCGAGGACTCGGGCACGCCGGCCAGGATCTCCCGCCGCCATTCGCGCCGGGCGGTATCCGACAGGTTCTCGCCCGAGCCCAGCTCGATCAGGTCGCCGTCGAACAGGTAGCGCCCGTCGGCGGTCAGGTAGCCGATGGATTCGCCCCGCCGCACCCGATAGATGCCGGGCACCGGCGAGGGCGCGATGTCCTCCCCCGACACGCCCGGAATGCGGGCCGCGACCTCGTCGCGGAAGGCCGGATCCAACAGGTCCGCCGCCGTCCCGGCGGCGGCGAACAGCGTCAGTGCCAGGGCGGCCAGGCGCGGACGCTCAGCCACGGGGATGATGCGCCGCGTGCAGCGCCTGCAGCCGGGCGCGCGCGACGTGGGTGTAGATCTGGGTCGTGGACAGGTCGGCATGCCCCAGCAGCATCTGCACCACCCGCAGGTCGGCACCGTGGTTGAGCAGATGGGTGGCGAAGGCGTGCCGCAGGCCGTGCGGCGACAGCTCGGCCCGGATGCCGGCCGCCGCGGCGTAGCGCCGGATCAGGTGCCAGAAGTTCTGACGGGTCATGGCCGTGCCCCGCCGGGTCGGAAACAGGGCGTCGGCCTCGCGGCCGTCCAGCAGCGCGGGCCGCGCGCGGCGCAGATAGGTACCCAGCCAATCCAGGGCGGCGTCGCCGACGGGTACCAGGCGCTCGCGGCCGCCCTTGCCGACCACCTGCACCACGCCCTGCCGGCGATTCACCTGGTGGACCTGCAGGCGCACCAACTCCGACACCCGCAGGCCCGTGGCGTACAGCAGCTCGAGCATGGCGCGGTCGCGCAGGCCCAGGTCGGTGTCGGTGTCCGGCGCGGCCAGCAGGGCCTCGACATCGCGCTCGCTCAGGGTCTTGGGCAGGGGCCGGCCCTGGCGCGGCATCTCGATCAGGGCGGTGGGATCGTCGCGGCGGCGGCCGTCGCGCACGGCCCAGCGGTAGAAACGCCGCAGGCTCGACAACAGCCGGGCGGCACTGCGCGGGCTGCTGCCGGGCGCGTTGCGATGGGCGAGATAATCGAGCAGGTGCATACGCTCGGCCGCGAGCAGGGACACGTCCTCCGGCAGCCAGCGCGCCACCTGGACCAGATCGCTGCGGTAGGCGGCGAGCGTGGCGTCGGCCAGTCCGTGCTCGCTCCAGACCGCGTCGAGGAAGGCCTCGATCGTGTCGCGGTCGGCGGCGGACAGTGGTGCGGCGTCACCCATACTTAATCCCTATAATACACCGCCGGTGACCCACGCCAGCCATCCGGAGACCGCCATCGACACGCCGGCCATCGCGTCGCCACGAGACCGTTACGCGGCCGACCTCCAGCAACCCGGCTTCAGCGACGATCCGGCCCAGGCGGCCGTGGTCGATGCCCTGCAGGCCATCCACGACCGGCTCCTGGCCACGCCGCCGCGCTGGTTCCAGCGGCGCTGGCGCCCGGTCACGGGCCTCTATCTCTGGGGCGGCGTCGGCCGCGGCAAGACCTACCTGATGGACTGCTTCTACGAGACCCTGCCGATCGAGGCCAAGCGGCGCACCCACTTCCACCGTTTCATGCAGGAGGTGCACACGCGCCGCCGGCACTACCGCAACCGCCGCGACCCGCTGGCGCTGATCGCCCGCGACATGGCCCGCGAGCGGGTGCTGTGCTTCGACGAGTTCTTCGTCTCCGACATCGCCGACGCCATGATCCTGGGTCGGCTTACCGAGAAACTGTTCGCGCGCGGGGTGACCCTGGTCGCCACTTCCAACATCCCGCCCGACCGGCTGTACGAAGGCGGCCTGCAGCGCGAGCGCTTCCTGCCCGCGATCGACCGCATCAAGCGACATTGCCGGGTGATGCACCTGGACAGCGATACCGACTACCGCCTGCGTGCGCTGGAGCGCGCCGAGATCTATCACTGGCCGCTCGACGAGGGCGCGCGCCGCAACATGGAAAACTGCTTCCGCGATATCGCGCCCGAGCCCGGCGAACCCGACACCGCCCTCGAGGTCAACGGCCGCGAGATCCCGGCGCGGCGCCTGGCCGACGGGGTCGCCTGGTTCGATTTCGAGGACCTGTGCGCCTCCGCCCGTTCGACCGCCGACTACGCTGAGCTGGCGCGTTACTTCCACACCGTGCTGCTGGGCCGGGTGCCGGTCATGGACGCGGACGCCGACGATGCCGCGCGCCGCTTCATCCATCTGGTGGACGAGTTCTACGATCGCCAGGTCAAGCTCATCGTGTCGGCCGAGGACGCCCCGGAATCCCTGTATGCCGGCAAACGCCTGAGTTTCGAGTATCGGCGCACGCTCAGCCGGCTGCACGAGATGGCCAGCCACGAATACCTGGCCCTGCCGCATCTGCCGTGAGACGCCCCGGAATACCCGCCACGACACCCCGCAGGCTGGTCAGAGGCCGGTGTCATGCGACACTATGGGTTGTCAGGCGAAAGGAGGAGGTATCGTGAGCGCGAGCCGCGGCCAAGCCGAAGAGCAGCCCGACTTCACGTCCGAGGATTTCTACGCGGACGTGGCCTCGGTCCTGGAGGACGCGCTGGAGCGCCAACCGCAGCGCCAGGACCTGCGCTTCAAGCTGCTCGAGGTCTATGCGGCCCAGGGACGGCGCGAGCCGTTCGTGGCCACCGCCCACGAGTATCGCAAGCACCAGCGGGAAGGCGGCTACGGCGACTGGGAAAAGGTGGTGACGCTGGGACGGGCCCTGTTCGTGGAGAAGGGCCAGATCGACGGTTCGTCCAAGCAGGACAAGACGGACGGCGAGCCGGGACGCAAGCGCCTCGGCGACCGGCCGGGCGACGAGCCCCTGAACGACGCCCTTGCCGAGCTCGCGGACAGCTACGCCGCCCTGCATCGCGACGCCCAATTCCTCGCCGAGGTCGACCGCAAGGTGGCCATGATCACGGGACATCCGCCCGCGCCGCTCTACCACGCCACCCGCCTGGGCCGACAGAACGGGGGCGCCCGGATTTACCTGGCGCGCGAAGAGCCGCACGACGTACTCGCCTACAAGCTCGCCAACGCCCTCGGCCAGGGGCTGGTGGCGCAGCGTCTCGGCCGGCGGCGCCTGATCGCGGCAAGCACCTCGGGCCAACAGGGCGTGGCGGCCGCCATGGCCGCCGCCAACCTGGGCCTGCAATGCACGGTGTACATGCGTGCCGAGGAGGCGCGCAGCCAGGCTTCGCGCAGCGACCTGATCCGCCAGCTCGGCGCCGAGATCAAGACATTGCCGGAGGACCGCAAGACCCCGTTCATCCGCGACGAGGCCCAATACGCCCAGGTTCTGAACACCGTCCGCGACGCCGCCCTCAAGGACTGGCTGGACAACCGGGCGACAGCCCTGTTCGTGAACGGCCTCGCCGCCGGACCCGAGCCCTATCCGACCATGCTGCGCGACTTCCACGCCGGGACCGGGCGCGACGTGCGGCAACGACTGGTGGCCGAACACCGCAAGCTGCCGGCGGCGGCGGTGGCGGTGCTCGACGGCAGCCTTGACCCGCTGAATTTCTTTCACCCGTTCCTGGCCTATCGCAGCACGCGCCTGATCGGCGTGGAAAGCGAGGAGATGCGGGCGCACGAGCGCCGGCGCCAGCGCAACCGGTTCCAGGACGCCCGCTCCCTGTTCTTCTCCGAGAACCAGGTGGCCGCGGCGGACGTGATCCTGCACGCCCAGGGCTTTCCCAGCACCCGGCGCGAACATGCCTGGCTGCGGGAGACCGGGCGCGTGACCTACGTGGAGAGCGCCCACGCCCAGGCCGAGCGCGCGGTCGAGGCGCTCGCCCGGACGGAGGGGCTGCTGGTGAACGATGCCAGCGGCCACGCCCTCGCCCACGGCATGCAGTTCGCCTCGTCCCTGGACCCGGACGAGGCGGTGGTGATCCTGATCGAGCACATCGACGAGTCGCGTCCCAGCGCGCTGGCGTGATCCGCCGGCCGCCGACGGTCAGCGCGGCGGGTAGCCCGTGATCTCGCGGATATCCTCGTACAGCGGCTTGAGCCGTTCGTACATGCGGCGGTAGACCCGGTTGTAGAGCCGATCGTAGATTTCACCGGCCTCCGGGTCCGGCTCGAAGGCCGCGCCGGCACGGACCATCGCCGCCACGGCCGCGCCATGGTCCGGGTACCAGCCGAGCCCCACGGCGGCATTGATCGCCGCGCCCAGCCCCGAGGCCTCGTACACGTGCGGACGCTCCGCCGTGACGCCGAAGATATCGGCCGTGATCTGCATGGCGGCGTCCGACTGGGAACCGCCACCGGCCACGCGCAGGCGCCGGATCGGCACCCGCGAGCGGCGCTCGATGCGCTCCTTGCCCGCACGCAGGGCGTAGGCCAGGCCCTCCAGGATCGCGCGATAGATGTGGGCGCGGGTGTGGACGTCGCCGAAACCGATGATCGCGCCCTTGGCCTCCGGCCCCGGATCGCGCACCGCCCCCGACCAGTAGGGCTGCAGGGTCAGCCCGAGGCAGCCGGGCGGGATGTCGGCGATCATCTCGTCGAACAGGGCCTCCGGCGCGATCCCCCGGACCTCGGCGATCTCCCGCTCGCGCGCCGCGAACTGGCGCTTGAACCAGGACACCAGCCAGAAGCCGTGGTTGATCTGGACCTCGTCGTTGTAGGCGCCGGGCACCGCCGCCGGATACGGCGGCGCGAAGCGGGTGACCTCCAGATAACGCTCGCGGCAGGTGTTCACCGTGGCGGTGGTGCCGAAACTCAGCACCCCCGTCTCCGGCGACACCCCGCCGGCGCCCAGCACCTCGCAGGCCTTGTCGGCGCCGGCGGCGATCAGCGGCAGGCCGGCCGCCAGCCCCAGATGGGCCGCGGCCTCCGCCGTGAGATCGCCGAGCCGTTGTCCGGGCGCGGCCAAATCCGGCAGGTGACGCGGCTCCATGGCCGTGGCCCGCCATTTCCAGTCGCCCTTGCGCGGCCAGTCGCGGCGCTTGAAATCGAACGGGATGTAGCCCACCTGGGCCGCGGCGGCATCCACGAAACGGCCGCACAGGCGGTGCGTCAGCCAGCCCGACAGCAGCAGGCACTTGTGGGTGCGGCTCCAGACCTCCGGCGCCTGCGCGGCCAGCCAGTTGGCGTGGCAGCGGACCTGGAACTCGCGGATCACGTCGCGCGCCCCCGCCAGGGCGAACAGGGCGTTCCAGAGCGGCCCCATGCCCGGCACCGAGGGGGCCCGCCGCTTGTCGGTCCAGACAATGGCATCGCGCAGGGGACGGCCTTCGGCATCCACGACCACGGTAGTGGCGCGCTGTGTGGTCAGCGCGACGCCCGCGACGTCGCCCGGCTCGGCGCCGGATTGCGCCCAGAGGGCGCCGCAGGCCTCGCCGAGCGCCTGCCAGTACACCGCCGGGTCCTGCTCGGCCCAGCCCGGCACGGGGGAGACATAGGGCTCGATCGGCACCTGGGCGCGGGCATGCAACTCGCCCTCGCGGTCGAACAGCAACGCGCGCACGCTCTGGGTGCCCACGTCCAGCGCGAGCAGCCGCTCAGACGGCATCGCCGGTCCCCGCCGGCACGGCATGCGCCGACCGCCAATGCGCCAGATAGGCCTCGCGCTCGCGTTCCCGGCGTGCCGCGTCCCAACCCAGCTCCGCGCGGCACAGCGCGCCGATGTCGTCCAGCAGCGCGGCACCGCCGCGCGGCAGGAGCAGGCCGAGCCGCGTGCGCCGCAGCAACAGATCGTCGAGACCGACCACCGCCTCGTGCCGCAGCGCCCAGCGCAACTCGGCCCAGACCGACACGCTGCCCGGCACGGCGGCGA
The DNA here is from genome assembly GCF_040361335.1 of Salinisphaera sp. PC39. Classification (NCBI taxonomy): domain Bacteria; kingdom Pseudomonadati; phylum Pseudomonadota; class Gammaproteobacteria; order Salinisphaerales; family Salinisphaeraceae; genus Salinisphaera; species Salinisphaera sp. PC39. The sequence continues at coordinate 198,223 of NZ_APNM01000005.1, forward strand.
AATCGGTCGCCGGCAGGGTCTCGCGCATGCGGGTGTAGTCGTCGCCGTAGCGGCCCGCCAGGCGCGCCTCGCCCGGCCGGGCCGGCGGGGCCGGCCGGAGGATGGGCGCGCGGCCGTCGAGACGCGGCGTTCCCGGCAGGCGGTCGCGCGCCGCGGCCAGGGCCTCCAGGGCGGTCACGCGATAGGTCGTGAGCTTGCCGCCGGTGACCGTGAGCAGGCCGCGCTCGTCCCAGATCGCCGACTCGCGCGACTCGTCCGAGGGATTCTCGGCGCCGCCCCCGACCACCGGCCGCACCCCGGAATAGCTGCACAGGGCGTGCTCCCGTCCGAGCCCCAGCGACGGGAAATAGTGCGTCAGCCCCTCGACCAGGTAATCGGCCTCCTCCGGGGTCATGCACGCGGGCCGGTCCGGCCAGCCCTCGTGGTCCAGGTCGGTGGTGCCGAACACGGTCGTGCCCTCCCAGGGAAAGGCGAACAGCGGCCGCCGGTCGCGCGGGTGGAACAGCGTCAGGGCCTGGGCCATCGGCAGGCGCGCGAAATCGAACACGAAATGGCTGCCGCGCAGCGGCCGCAGCCGCGGCGGCGCCTCGACACCGGCGCGCAGGCCGTCGGCCCAGGGGCCGGTGGCATTGATCACCACCGGCGCGCGCAGTTCGGCCGCGGCCCCGGTCACGCCGTCGCGGGCGCGCACACCCGTCACCTTATCGCCCTCGACCAGCAGCGACTCGGCCGACACCCGGTTCAGCGCGGTGGCACCGTCGGCGACCGCCTCGGCCAGGACCCGCAGCACCAGCCGCACATCGTCGGTGCGGGCGTCGAGATAGGCATAGGCGCCGTTCAGGTCGTCGTCCGCCAGCGAGGGCACGCGCCAGCGGGCCGACTCGCGGTCGAGGTAGTGCGAATAATGCAGGCCGGCCATCCAGTCGTAGACCTTGAGGGCGGCCCCCATGGCCAGCCGGCCGGGCCGGGCGCCGGCATACATCGGCAGCAGGAAGGTCAGCGGCTCCACCAGCCCGGGCGCGGCCCGCATCAGGGCCTGACGCTCGCGCACCGATTCCCGGGTCAGGCGCCAGTCGCCGGAGGCCAGGTAACGCAGCCCGCCGTGCACCAGCTTGGAGGACCAACTCGACGTGCCGCCGGCGAAATCGCCGCGCTCCAGCAGCAGGGCCCGGATGCCGGCGCGGGCGGCCTCGCGCAGGATGCCGGCGCCGGTGATGCCGCCGCCGACCACGATCAGGTCCCAGGTGTCCTCGCCTTCCGCCCAGAACCGCTCCCGCCCGTCGCGTTCAAACATGCGAAATCCCCGGCACTCCTCGCAAAGCCGCCAAGAAAATGAACCACAGAGACACAGAGCACACAGCAAGGGAAAAATGCGTGAAAAGGAAGGGCGCAAGTAACCGTGCGGGCAAAGCCGGATACGGACCTGTACCGGACCTGCCCTTACGGCGGAAGGCGGGATAGCAAGCTGCTGCTCCGTGCACTCTGTGTCTCTGTGGTTGCGCCTTGTGCTCGCGACTCGGCATAAGCATCAATCCAATAGTTTTCCGGGGTTCATCAACCCCTGCGGATCGAAGTGTTCGAACGCCGCCCGCAGGGCGTCCAGTCCCGTGTCGCCCTTCTCGGCCGCCAGCCAGGGCTTGTGGTCCACGCCCACGCCGTGCTGGTGGCTGATGGTCCCGCCGGCGGCGACCACGGCCTCGCTGACGGCGTTCTTCAACCGCCGCCAGCGCGCGAGGTCGGCGTCGTGGTCGCCGGTGACGCGGAACACGAAGGTCGAGTAGATGCTCGATCCCTGCGGATACACGTGCGACAGGTGGGTGAACACGTGCGCGCGCTCGCCCTCCGCAGACAGGGCCGTCTCCGCGGCCCGTTCCATCGCGGCGACGGTGGCGGAGACCCGCGGCCAATCGACCGCGGTCTCGGCGGTGTCCACGCCGTAGCCGGCATCCCAGAGACCATTGCGCATGTAGGGCCCGGCGAAACGCGATTTCGCCCAGGCCTCGCCGATACCGCGACCGACGTGCACTCCGCCGTGAGCGCGCGCGATCGCCAGCGCGCCGCCGCGGCCGTAGCGGTATTCGCGGGCACTGCCCGTGACCCCCACCAGCAACATGCAGGGCGCGTCGCCGAGGCGGCGCCAGCCCAGATAGCGGCGCAACGCCCCGATTAACCGCGGGTGTCCCGCCAATTCGAGCTGGGTCGCGGTCTCGCGCGGGTTCGACAGCCGCAGCATGGACAGCGGCAGCCGTTCCTGGGCCATCGCACGCACCGCCGAAACGGCCGCCTCCCAGTCGCCGAAGAACACAGCGTGGAAGGCCTCCCGCTCGGGTATCGGCCGCACCCGGACCGCAGCCTCGGTCAGCAATCCGAGTCGACCCTCGGAGCCCAGCACCAGTTCGCGCAGATCGGGCCCCGCCGAGGACGCGGGCACCGTGGGCAGGGACATATCGCCGACCGGCGTCGCCAGCCGGCCGCCGGCGAACAACCCTTCGATGCGGCCGTAGCGCAGCGACTGCTGGCCGGACGAGCGGGTCACGACCCACCCGCCCAGGGTCGAGTATTCGAAGGATTGCGGGTAATGACCCAGCACGTAGCCATGCGCGCGCAACTGCGATTCCAGGTGCGGGCCCGGCACCCCCGCGCCGAAGCGGGCGAGGCGCGCCGTCTCGTCCAGATCCTGCAGGCGCGCCATCAGACCCATGTCCAGGGACAGCACCGGCCGGCCGCCGGCGTCGGCATCGAGGTGCCCGACCACGCTGGTGCCGCCGCCGTAGGGGATCACGGCCGCGCCGGCGGCGAGCGCGCGCCGCAGCACGTCGGCGGCTTCCTCGTGGCTGCGCGGTGTGGCCACCGCGTCCGGGAACGGCCCCATCCGGCCGTGGCGCATTGCCAGCCAATCCGGGAAGCTCTGACCGCGGGCGTGACGCAGCCGCGCCCCGGGATCGTCGGATGCGCCCGGCAGATCGACCAGGCGCGAGGCCGGCACGGCGGCCAAGGCGTGCTCCAGGCCGGCGTCACGCGAAGGCGTGCCGTGGCCGATGCGCGATTCGATATAACGCAGGCCTTGCGCCGGCAGTGCCGCCGGCACCGTGTCATCGCCCCATCCGTTCCATCGTCGCATCGATCTTTTCCTCGCGGCTGTCCGGGCCGGTCCCGGCGGCCAGTGTCGCCTGCGCGAGGGGCACCCGGCCAGCACCATGGCATTCCGGACCGTCAGCTTGCCCCATTTACGTCCCGCCGGATTGACATCCGCGGACAAACATTTGACATTTTTCGCCATTCTCGACGATTCGGAGCCTCTCCGATGCAGGGCGCGGTGCCGGCGACCTACGTCCGGTTATTGTTCGATTACCTGGCCGAGCGCGGCTTCGACGGCCACGATTTCCTGGGGATGGCTGTGCCGGATGCGCGGGCACGGGTGCCGGTGGCCGTGTGGCGCGACATGCTGTCGCGCGCCTCGGAGCGGCTGTCGGACCCGCTGCTGGGATTGCACCTCGGGCGCGAGATCACGCCGGCGCACTTCGGCCCGCTGGGCTACGTGTTCTTCGCCTGCGACGATCTCGGCGCCGCCCTCGAGCGCCTGCACACCTACCAGCGGCTGGTCTATGATGTGAATCCCATGGGCGTGGCCGTCGAGGGCGCGCACACCTGCCTGTGCTGGGGACAATCGCGCGGCCGCCCCGGGCCGCTGGTAGATGAAGCCGCGGTCACCGCGCTGGTGCAGTTCGCGCGTGACATGACCGGCACCCGGATCGCGCCGGCGGCGGTGGATTTCATCAATCCCCGGCCCGCGGACACCGCCCCCTACGAAGCCTACTTCGGCTGTCCGGTCGCCTTCGGTCGCGACGTCACGCGCGTGGTCCTGCCGACGCCTCTGCTGGCACTGCCGTTGCGGCGGCCGGACCCGGCCCTGCGCGAACTGCTGGAACGGGAGGCTCGCGAGCGGCTGTCGGCCCTGCCCGACGGCGACGACCTGCGCCGGGACGTGCGCCGCGCCGTGCTGCGACTGGCCCGGGAGGGGCGTCCGGACCTGCCCGCGGTCGCCGCCGCCCTGGGGCTGAGCGAACGTACCCTGCACCGGCGGCTGGCCGGGCGCGGGATCAATTTCCGCCGGCTGCGGGACGAGACCCTGCGCCGCGCCGCCGAGGACTACCTCGCCGATCCCGGCCTGCGGCTGGCGGACGTGGCGCTGCTGCTGGGCTACTCCGAGCAATCCGCCTTCAACCGCGCCTTCCGGCGCTGGACCGGACGCACGCCCGGCGCCTACCGCGCAAGCCTGCGACCGTTCCCGGCCTCCCCGGCGATTCGCCGAAAACGGGCCTGAAGACCCCTACCCCCGCCGAGGATCACGACAGCGGAAAACGCCTCGACAAGCGGCCGGCAAGAACAGGGACCACAGAGGCGCACAGAGGGACACAGAGGAAACTGACTGTTGTCACGGAAGCCGCGGCAGCGGCTATCCGGGACCCAGGGAAATGTTTTTCAGGCCAGGGGTTATCTGGAGACGGAATCCGGCACGAAAGCCTGTCCCGGACACGATCACGGTTTTCAAGCGGAAGAGGCGGATAGCCCGCCAAGGTCCGTTGCCAACCCGGCAGTTCAGTCGCCGGGGCGCTACGCGGTCGGTGCCGTGCCGAGTCAGGGCATTTGTTTATCCGCAGATTACGCCGATTAACGCAGATTGGCCGAGACTGCTCTTTAATCTGCGTCCATCGGCGTAATCTGTGGATGCTTTCTTCCGGCAAGCGCCCATCAAAAACCTCTGCGCGCCTCCGTGCGCCTCTGTGGTTTCATGGTCCCGCCAACCAAAGCCTGGGCCCGGCCGGCGGGGCCTCGGCTACCGGCCAGACGGCTCACTCATACCGGTTGATTTTGTAGACACCCTCCGAGAGCAGGCCTTAGCCGCCGAGGCGGTCGAGATCGCGGACCGCCACCGACAGGCGGGCAAAATCGGCGCTGTCGCCCGCGCGCAGCTCGGCGAGCCGGTCGCGCACGAAGGTCACCCGCTCGCCCCCGGCATCGCGCCAGGCCGCGATACCGTGCTTGACGTCGGTGCCGCCCCGCTCGATGACCTGGGCCGCGATCCGGCGATGGGCGTCGTAGGTGTCGTCGAGCAGGCTCGCCCGTGCCAGCACCTCCCAGCGGCCACCGGCAGGCAGGCCGCGGATGGCGTCCGTGAGCCAGGGCAGACCCAGCCAGTCGCCGACGCCGAAATACAGGCGCGCGGCCTTGTCCTGGGCCACGCCGCAACCGGCGGCCAGCTCGACGATGTCCAACGCGCCGCCGGCCAGTTGCAGCGTCGCCAGCCGTGTCGCCAACGCCTCCGGCACGCCCGCCCGTCCCAGCTCGCGGGCGTCGGCGTTCCAGCGCTTGCGGTAGGTGCCCGCGATATCCTCGGGCAGGCTTTCCAGCAGCCGCCGCACCCGATCGCGGTGCGACTCGATCCATTCGTGCAACGGACATTCGGCCGGCGCGCGCGTGACCAGCCAGCCGATGGCGTGCTCGGTCAGCCGTGCCACGCGCTTGTACAGCCGGTACTGCATGCCGGACGCCACGCGATTGTCCAGGGCCTCGATCTCCGCGAGCGTGTCCTCGGTGCCGAACAGGGCCGCGGCCAGCACGTAGGCACGCACGGCGTCGGCGCGATGGGCGCCGTGCTCCGCGGCCAGCCGATGGGCCAGGGTCACCCCCATGCGATCGACCATCTGGTTGGTGATCACGGTGGCGACGATCTCGCGCCGCAACCGGTGACGGCGCAGGGCGCCGGCATAGGGCTCGCGCATGGACGGCGGGAAGTAGTCGGCCAGTGCCCGTTCCAGGAACGGCTCGTCCGGCAGGCCCGACACCAGCGTGGCCTGGTACAGCGAAATCTTGGCGTAGGACACCAGCACCGCCAGCTCCGGGCGTGTCAGTCCCTCGCCGGATCGCCGCCGCTCCTCGATGCCCTCGTCGTCGGGCAGGTCCTCCAGGCGGCGATCGAGCAGACCGTCGCGTTCCAGGGTGCGCATGAAGTCGACGTGCGCCTCCAGGCGCAGGGCGGCGTCCGATTCGAGCACGCTGATCACCTGGGTCTGCAGGTAGTTGCTGCGCAGGACCTGGGCCGCGACATCCTCGGTCATGTCGGCGAGCAGGCGATCGCGCTGCGGGCGGTCGAGCGCCCCCTCGGCCTCCGCCAGACCGAGGGCGATCTTGATGTTGACCTCCAGGTCGGAGGAGTCCACGCCGCCGGAGTTGTCGATGGCGTCGGTGTTGATGCGGCCGCCGCGGCGCGCGTACTCGACGCGGCCGGCCTGGGTGAAGCCGAGGTTGCCGCCCTCGCCCACCGCCCGGCAGCGCAGGTCGCGGCCGTCGACCCGGACGGCATCGTTGGCGCGGTCGCCGACATCGGCGTCACTTTCGTGCGCGGCCTTCACGTAGGTGCCGATGCCACCGTTCCAGAGCAGGTCCACCGGCGCCTTGAGCAGCTCGTGGATGAGGCCGTTCGGGGTGAACGTCCGCCCCTGGACGCCAAGCGCGTGACGGGCCGCATCGGACAGCTCGACGGACTTGGCGCTGCGCTCGTAGACGCCCCCGCCCTCGGACAGCAGCGAGGGATCATAGGCGTCCCAGCCGGATCGCCCGCCCCGGAACAACCGCTCGCGCTCGGCGAAGGCGATCGCCGGGTCGGGATCCGGGTCGATGAAGATGTGGCGGTGGTTGAACGCCGCCAGCAGCCGGATGTGGCGCGACAACAGCATGCCGTTGCCGAACACGTCGCCGCCCATGTCGCCGATGCCGACCACGGTGAAGTCCTCTTGCTGGACATCCCGCCCCAGTTCGCGGAAATGGCGCTTGACCGATTCCCAGGCACCGCGCGCGGTAATGCCCATGGCCTTGTGGTCGTAACCGGCGGAGCCGCCCGAGGCGAAGGCGTCGTCCAGCCAGAAGCCGTACTCGCGGGCCAGGCCGTTGGCGATGTCGGAGAACGCCGCCGTGCCCTTGTCGGCGGCCACCACGAGATAGGGATCGTCGCCGTCGTGGCAGACGGTGCGCGGCGGCTTCACGACCTCGTCGCCGCGGCGGTTGTCGGTCACGTCGAGCAGGCCGCGCACGAAGGTCTTGTAGCACTCGACGCCCAACTGTCGCCAGGACTCGGGATCGGCGTCCGGCGGCGGCGCCTTCACCACGAAACCGCCCTTGGCGCCCACGGGCACGATCACCGCGTTCTTGACCGTCTGCGCCTTCATCAGGCCCAGGACCTCGGTGCGGAAATCCTCGCGCCGATCCGACCAGCGCAGGCCGCCGCGGGCCACCGGCCCGCCCCGCAGATGCACGCCCTCGACCCGCGGCGCATACACGAAGGTCTCGTACATCGGCAGCGGCGCCGGCAGCTCGGGAACCCGGCCGGCATCCAGCTTGAGACTGACGCAGGGCTTGGGCCGACCGTCGGCGCCGATCTGATAGTAGTTCGTGCGCAGCACCGCCGCGATCACCCCGGCCGCGCCCCGCAGGACCCGGTCCGCGTCCAGCCCGGTCACCCGGTCGAGGCCGGCATGCACCGCGTCCAGCTCGGCCTCGGCGGCGGCCGTGCGGTCGTCGTCGCGGTCCGGGTCCAGCCGGGCCGCGAACAGCCGTACCAGCGTCCGTACCAGCGCCGGGTGCTCCGCGAGCAGGCTTTCCACGTAGGGCCGGCTGTAGGGCAGCCGCGTCTGCAGCAGGTAGCGGGCGACCGCGCGCACCAGCACGATCTCGCGCCAATCGAGGCCGGCGCCCAGCACCAGCCGGTTGAGGCCGTCGTTCTCGGCCGCGCCCGCCCAGGTGCGCGAGAAAGCGGTCTCGACGCGGCGGGCGGCATCGCTGTCCACCGCTTCCGCGCAGGCATGTCCGGCCTCGAATTCGTGGATCCAGGCATCGCCGCCGTCCGCGGGCGCGATCGCGAAGGGCCGCTGCGTGCGGACATGCAGTCCGAAGTTCTCCAGCAGCGGCAGCATGTCCGCGAGCGCCGGCGCCGGGCCGCGCCCGTACAGTTTCAACCGCAGCAACCCGCCCTCGGCGGCCACCGTCTCCGGCCCCAGGCGCATCGCCGGCGGATCGTCGGCATCCAGGGCGGCCAGCACGCGGGCGTCGGCGACGGCCCGGGCGGCGTCGTAGCGCTCGGTGTAGGCCGCCGGGAAGGCGTCGGCGTACACGTCCAGCAGGCGGGCCGCGAGATCGGCGTCGCCGAGTCCGGTCAATGCGTCCTCGAAATCGTCGCGCCAGGTGCGCGTGGCGGCGACCAGCCGGGCCTCGATCGAGGCCACGTCCTGCACCGGCTCGCTGCCCGGCTCGGTGGCGACGATGTAATGCCAGCGCACCAGACCACCGCGCAGGAACTGGACCATCGCCTCCTGCAACCGGCCGTTCAGACTCTCCGCCAGCAGTTCGCCGACGCGCCGCCGCAGGGCCGGCGTGTGCCGCTCTCGCGGCAGGTACACCAGGCAGGAGAAGAAGCGGCCATAGCGGTCGCGCCGCAGGAACAGCCGCAGGCGCTGCGACTCGCGCAGCGCGAGGATGCCCATGGCGGTGTCGTAGAGTTCTTCCTCCGAGCTCTGGAACAGCTCGTCTCGGGGGAAGCTCTCGAGGATGTAATTGAGGGTCTTGGCGGCGTGGCTGCCGGGACGCAGCGCGGCACGGGCCTTGATGTGCGCCACCTTGCGCCGCAGCAACGGGATATCGCGCGGGCTCGCGGCGTAGGCGTCGCCCGAGAACAGACCCAGGAAACGGTCGATGCCGACCACGTTGCCGGCATCGTCCATGCGCTTGACCGCGATCACGTCCATGGTGTCCGGGTGGTGGATCCAGGAACGGCGGTTGGCCTTGGTCACCACCACCAGCCGCGGCGACAGGGCGTACTTGTCCAGCTCCGCCGCCGGCGCCACGTAGCCGTCCGGGTCCCGCTCCGGCCGGTCCTCGCGCAGCAGACCCAGGCCGGAGCCCGGGACCGCGCGCATCACGTCGTCGCCGGCCTCCTCGACACTGCGCTCGCAATAGCCGAGGAAGGTGAAATGGTCGCCGGCCAGCCAGCGCAGGAAGGCCCGCACCTCGGCGCATTCGTCGGGATCGACGCAGCCGGGGGAACGGTCCAGGCCCGAGATGACCTCCTGCAGGCGGCGGCGCATCGCGCCGTAGTCCGCGACCACCACCCGGAGGTCGTCCAGGTGGCGGGCCACGCGTTCGGCCAGGCGCGCGCGCGTGTCGCGGTCGCCGCCGCTGAACTGGATCGCGACCAGCGACTCCTCGTCGCCGTGCACCGAGGCGTCGGCGGGCCCCTCGATGCCGGCGACGGCGCCCCCGGCATCCCGCCGGATGCGCATCACCGGATGCATCAGCCAGTCCACCCCGCCGCCCGCCTCGCGCACGGCCATGGCCAGGGTATCCACCAGGAAGGGTTTGTCGGCGTCCACCGTCGCCAGCAGCGCGCCGTCCGCGAGGATCTCGCCGGGCGCGGTCACCCGCACGCACGCGTTCTCGGGCGGGCGCTGCGCGGCGAGACGATAGTGGCAACGGGCCAGGGCCAGCAGCTCGGTGTCCGAGCGCCCCTCGATCTGCTCCGGGAAGGCGGCGATGAAGTAGGCCCGCAGGAACGCGTCCAGGTCCGACGGGTCGTCGCTTTCCGGTCGCTCGCGGACCAGCCCCTTGAGTCGATCGATCAGCGTCTCGTTGGCGGACGCCGGCATGCACTACCCCTTCCGTCAGGCACCTCGGGCGAGCCTAACGTGGGGGATGCGCCCCGCCAAGCCGGGCCGGACGAACGCGGGGGATCGACGCGTCAAGCGTCGTCCTTGCTCCGCTGGTCCGGCTGGGTCTCCGGGGCGGCGGCCTGGAAGGCCGCCAGGGTCAGGCAGGTGCGATAGATGCGCCGCAGCGTGGGATAGTCGCTCAGGTCGACATCGTACTTGTCCGCGAGGTACACCTGCGGGACCAGACAGACATCGGCCAGGGTCGGCTTGTCGCCGAAGCAATAGGTGCCGGTGTCCTCGTTATTGGCCAGGATCGACTCCATGGCCACGAAGCCGGTGTGCAACCAGTGCTCGAACCAGGCGCGCCGCTTCTCCCAGGGCACGTCCATCTTGTCGCGCAGGTAGCGCAGCACGCGCAGGTTGTTCAGCGGGTGCGTGTCGGCCACCGCGATCTGCGAGAACGAACGGATGCGCGCCCGCATCTCGATATCGCCGGGCAGCAGCGGCCGCTCCGGATAGCGCTCCTCCAGGTACTCCATGATCGCCGCCGACTGGGCGATCACCAGCGACTCGTCGACCACCAGCGCCGGCACCAGGCCCTGGGGGTTGAGATTGAGGTAGGTCAGGCGGTCCGCCGCGGCGTTGCCCAGGTCCGTGAACATGGACTTGTAACTGACGCCCTTGTAGTTGAGGGCGATACGCACCCGGTGCGCGGAAACGCTGCGGTAGTGGGTATAGAGCTGAAGCATGTCGCTGCCGGCTTCGATTGATGACCGTCCAGTTTAGCGCCTGGGTCGCGACCTGTCCCGAATCCGCTCCCGTCAGTCCCAGAGCCGGGCGGCACCGCGCACCCCGCTGGCGTCGCCGTGGCGGGCCGGCAGCAGGCGCGTGCGCACATTGTCGGAAAACACATGGCGCCCCCACAGCGCGGGCACGTTGTCGTACAGCCGCCGGACCCGCGACAGGCCGCCCCCGAGCACGATCGTCTCGGGATCGAGGATGTTGATCACCGTCGCCAGCGACCGCGCCAGACGATCCTCGTAGGCGGCCAGCGCCGCCATGGCGACCGGATCGCCACGCGCGGCGGCCGATGCCACCGCCTCGCCGTCCGCGGCCGCGCCGCCGCGTGCCCGGCAGTCCGCGGCCAGGCCCGGCCCGGACAGCCAAGTCTCGATGCAGCCACGCCGGCCACACCAGCAGGCCGGGCCCGGCAACTCGGTTTCCGGATCCGGCCAGGGCAGCGGGTTATGGCCCCACTCGCCGGCGACGGCATTGGGGCCGCGCACGAGCTCGCCACGCCAGGCGAGACCGCCGCCGACCCCGGTGCCCAGGATCGCCGCGAACAGCCCGCTCGCCCCGACGCCGGCCCCGTCCGCCGCCTCGGATGCCGCCAGGCAGTCGGCGTCGTTCGCCATGCGGATCTCCCGGCCCAGGACGGCCGCGAAGTCGGCGTCGAGCCGACGCCCGTTGAGGCAGGTGGAGTTGGCGTTGCGCAGCCGCCCGTCCGCCGGCGAGATCGAGCCGGGGGTACCGATACCCACGCACAGGCCGGTCGCGCCGACCTCCTGTTCCAGCTCGACGACCAGCCGCGCCACGGCGGCCACGGTACCGTCGTAGTCCCCCGCCGGCGTCGGCATGCGCCGCTCGGCCAGCACCGCGTCGTCCGCACCGAGCACGATCCCGGCGATCTTGGTGCCGCCCAGGTCGATTCCGATGCGCAGAGCGGCGGTTGCGTTCTTCCCTGCCATGGGCGGATTCTATCGTCCCGACACGCTGGACGGATGCCGGAGAAACGGTACACTGGATTCGGCGGCCATCGAGGTCGAGGAATACGGTTATGGCACATGCTAGGCAGCGGGCGGCGGCCCGCGCGATAGTCGGGCTTGTTGCGGCGCTGATGTTGCCCGGAACGCCGGTGCATGCCGCACCGTCCGAGGCCGCTGCGGCCGCGGACACGGTTCGGGATTTCTATGAACGGGTCGAGCGCATGACCCGCCTGGATAGCTGCGCCGAACGCGCGGCCTTCCTGGAATCCGCGGTCGATTCGACCTACGACATCCCCAACTACCTGCGTGAGAGTCTCCGTGGCCACTGGCAAGAACTTGCCGGCGAGGACGTGGATGCGCTCCAGCGCGGACTCCGGCACTTGATTGCGACCACCTACGCCGCCAATTTCGCGTCGCCGGAGGACCTGTCGGTACGGATCGGCGACGCCGCCTACGAAGATCGCTACCGGCGCTCCGTCGGCGTGCTTATCCAGCAGTCGGGCAAGGAAGTGGCGCAACGCCGCTATCTGCTGCACCGGACCGACGACGGCGGGGACTGGAAGGTGATCAACCTGTTCTTCCCGCGCGGCGGCAACGAGTTGGTTCACCGCGCCCGCTACAACGAGGAGAACCTGCGCTGGGGCGGATTCGACGCCCTCCGCGAGTATCTGCGCGCCGAGGCGTCGCGTTTCGGCGCCGACTGCTGAACACCGGCCGGTCACGGAAACGCAATCCCCTCGTGCCACGGTGGCTCCCGCAATCCAGCGAGGAGTCCGCCATGCCCCGCAGCAAACTGAACCGCCACGCCCGCTCCGCCCTCTATGCCCTGGCCGGCCTCCTGGTGCCCGGCGGCGTGCCCTTCGGCCTGGTCGACCGCGAGCACCCGGCCGCGGAATCGATCGGCCCCGAGGCCTGAATCAGCCCAGCGCCGCCAGCGCGGCGCCCGCGGGCAGCGCGACCTTGAGGTCCAGGAGGTCGTCGGCCCGCGTGCGGCCGATGTTGACGGCCGCCACCGGCAGACCGCGCTCGGCGGCCGCGCGCACGAAGCGATAACCCGACCAGACCATCAGGGAAGAGCCCACCACCAGTACCGCGTCCGCGGCATCGAGATGACGGCGCACGCGTGCCACCCGCGTCTTGGGCACGTTCTCGCCGAAGAACACGACGTCCGGCTTGAGCACGCCGCCACACACGGCGCAGGGCGGCACCCGAAAGTCCGCGACCGCGGCCGCGTCGACATCGGCGTCGCCGTCCGGCGCGATCTCGCCGTCGACGTCCGCCTCGGGGTTCGCCCGCCGCAGCGTCCGCTGCCAGTCGCCGCGGTCGACCGCGCTGCCGCATTCGAGACAGATCACGCGGTCGAGCCGGCCGTGCAGATCGATCACGCGGCGGCTACCCGCGGCCTGGTGGAGACCGTCGACGTTCTGGGTCACCAGCATCCCGACCCGCCCCCGGCGTTCCAGGGACGCCAGTGCCTCGTGGGCGGCGTTCGGCCGCGCCGCGGCCACCGCCGGCCAGCCGCGCATGCTGCGCGCCCAGTAGCGCCGGCGCGCCGCCTCGCTGCGGCGGAATTCCTGGTAGGTCATGGGCTGGCGGCGCTTCCAGGCGCCGGCACCGTCGCGGTAGTCGGGGATCCCGGAATCGGTGCTGCAGCCGGCGCCGGTGAGCACGAACAACCGCGGATGCGCTTTCACGAACGCGGCCAGCTCGGCCGTGCCCGCATCGCCGTGTTGAATCGCCGTGTCCTGCATCATGGCCAGTATACGGCTGCCGCGCGGCGCGGGATGCCGTCGGGGCCGCGAATCCCGGACCCCGGATCGCGCTTTACGCCTCCGGGATGAATGCCCTACTTGCCGTCGGCGGCGTTCGACCGGTCTGGATCCCGGATTGCGCTACGCGCATCCGGGATGAACTCGTTACTTGCCGTCAGCGGCAAGTAACGAGTTCACTTTATCCACGTAGGCCTGCATGGCGTCCTCGGCGGACAGGCCCTTGAGCTTGGCCCAGGCGTCGTACTTGGCACGGCCCACCATGTTGGTGAAACCGGGACGCTTGCCCTGGACATCGCCCTCGGAGGCCTGCTTGAAATGCGCGTACAGCGACAGCAGGTCGTCGTTGCTCGGGCGCTCGGACAGCGTCTTGACGTCCGCCTGGGCCTGCTCGAACTTCCCTTTCAGATCCGACATCGTTCTCTCTCCCCTACTCCGGTTCTATTTGCGTTCGCCGCCATTCAATCCCGGCGGCGCAGCGTTATGAAACTGTAAGGATACGGATTGCGCTCATTGGCGGCGTAGCGATGGCGCTCGATCTGCTCCCATTCCTCGAAATCGATGTCGGGGAAATGGGTATCGCCGTCGAAGGCGTCGTGCACGCGTGTCAGATAGATGCGTCCGGCCTTGGGCAGCGCCATGGCGTAAACCTGCGCGCCGCCGATCACCATGAGCTCCGGCGCCCCGGCCTCGCGCGCCGCCCCGCGCGCTTCGGCGAAGCTGGTCACCGTCCGGCACCCCTCGGCACGGTAGTCCGGATCGCGCGAGAGCACGATGTTGTCGCGCTCCGGCAGCGGCCGGCCGATGGACTCATGCGTACGCCGGCCCATCAGGATCGGCTTGCCCAGCGTGGTCTGCTTGAAGTGGCGCAGATCGGCCGGCAGCCGCCACGGCAGACCGCCGGCGGCGCCGATCAGGCCGTTCTCGTCCATCGCGACGATCAGTGAGATACGCATCGGGATCTGGTTACCTTGGATGGGATATCAGACGGCCACGGGTGCCTTGATGTGGGGATGGCACTCGTACCCGACCAGCCGTATGTCGTCGTAGGTGAAGGCGAACAGGTCGTCGACCGCGGGGTTGAGCTCCAGGCGCGGCAGCGGCAGCGGCTCGCGCGCGAGCTGGCGGTCGGCCTGCTCCAGGTGGTTCAGGTACAGGTGCGCGTCGCCGAAGGTGTGCACGAAATCGCCCGCCTCCAGGCCGCAGACCTGGGCCACCATGTGCGTGAGCAGCGCATACGAGGCGATGTTGAAGGGCACGCCCAGGAAGATGTCGGCGCTGCGCTGGTAGAGCTGGCAGGAGAGCCGGCCCTCGGCGACGTAGAACTGGAACATGGTATGGCACGGCGGCAGCGCCATGTCGTCGACCTCGGCCGGGTTCCAGGCGCTGACGATGTGGCGCCGCGAGTCCGGGTGGTGCCGGATCGAATGCAGCACCCCGGCGAGCTGGTCGATGGCGCGGCCGTCCGGCGCCGGCCAGGAGCGCCACTGGTGGCCGTACACCGGCCCCAGGTCGCCGTTCTCGTCGGCCCACTCGTCCCAGATCGAGACGCCGTTGTCCTTGAGGTACTTGATGTTGGTATCGCCGGCGATGAACCAGAGCAGCTCATGGACGATCGAGCGCAGGTGCAGTTTCTTGGTGGTCACCGCGGGGAAACCGTCTTGGAGATCGAAGCGCATCTGCCAGCCGAACACGGAGAGCGTGCCGGTGCCGGTGCGGTCGCCCTTGCGGGTGCCGTTCTCGCGCACGTGGCGCATCAGGTCCAGGTACTGCCTCATGCCCGCGCCTCCTTCTGTCCGATGCCGGCGTACGCCAGGGCCAGCAACAGCACGCCGCCGGCGATCATGGGTGTGCACAGGAGCTGGCCCATGGTCAGCCAGTCGAAGGCGATGAACCCCAGATGGGCGTCCGGCTGGCGATAGAATTCCGCCAGGAAGCGCAGCGCACCGTAGCCCAGCAGGAACACGCCGGACACGGCCATCCGCGGCCGCGGCCGCCGCGCGAACCACCACAGCACGGCCAGCAGCACCAACCCTTCGAGACCGGCCTCGTAGAGTTGCGAGGGATGCCGCGGCGACAGGTCCACCTGCGGGTAGACCATGGCCCAGGGCACATCCGCGGTCCGCCCCACCAGCTCGGCGTTCACGAAATTGGCGATGCGGCCGAAGAACAGGCCGATGGGCACCATCGGGGCGACGAAGTCGGTGACGTCGAAGAAGCCGCGTCCGGTCTTGCGCGCGAACCAGGCCGCGGCCGCGAACACGCCCAGCATGCCGCCGTGGAAGGACATGCCGCCCTGCCAGATGTAGAAGAGTTGCAACGGATCCGCCGCCAGCATCCGCGGCTGATAGAAGAGCAGGTAGCCGACGCGCCCGCCCACGATCACGCCGAGCACGACGTAGAACAGGAAATCCCCCACTTCCTCGCGCCCCCAGTCGACGTGCGGCAGGCGCGTGCGCCACACCGCGGCGGCCCAGCCGAGCACGAAGGACAGCAGGTACATCAGGCCGTACCAATGGATGGCCACCGGCCCCAGCGAGATGGCGACCGGGTCGAACTGCGGGTGCGTGAACATGCCGCGGATTCTAGCAGGAGGCGCGGTACCGCCGCGCTACTCGATATGCGCCCGCACCATCGTATTGGCGTCGGTACCGAACCAGAAGCTGGCGCGCGCCGGGTCCCAGACCATGTTGCGCGCGGCGCCGCCGCCGCTGGGAATCGCCATGGTCGCGATGTATTCGCCGGTGCCCGGATCGAAGCCCACCAGGGTGTTGGAATCGGGGCCGGTCTGGACGAACCAGGGTCGGCCCTGGCCGTCCAGGCCCATGGCGTACGGCAGGGCGTCCTCGCCGGCGGGCGCCGGCCACTCCTCGAACGCCACCTCGTCGGGTTCCAGGCGCCCCAGGTAGCCGCCGGTGTAGTCGACGTACCAGACACGCCCGTCCGCGGCGACCTCGAGCCGCCGCGGCCGTGCCTCCTCGCGCGGCAGGATATATTCCGTGACCTCGCGGGTCTCCCGGTCCAGCCGCGCCAGCTTGTTGCTGCCGAACTCGGTGAACCAGATATCGCCGGCCGGCCCGATGTCCAGGCCGTAGGGCCGGGCGTTGTCGGTCGGCAGCCGGATCAGGCGGATATCGCCGCTGTCGGGCGCCAGGCGGCCGATGGCGTTGTAGTGCTGGAGCGTGAACCAGAGATCGCCGTCGGACCCGAACTGCTGGGTATGGGGATCGGCCCCCTCGCGCTCGATGGCGTGGTGCGTCATGTCGCCCGACGCCGGGGACACCCGGATCAGACGCTGGTTGCGGTTGCCCGCCACCCAGAGATCGCCCTCGGGCCCGACCACGACGTTGTGCGGCCCCGTGCCCTCCGGCAGGTCGTGGCGGCGGAACCGGGCCTCGCGGTCCCCGCCCTCGCCGGGCATCATCACGGCCAGGTAGTCGTCGCCCTGCCCAACGAACCAGACACGCCCGTCCGCCGCGACCGCCGGGTCGCGCGGCCGTGAGTGCGGCCAGGGCACGTTCCATTCGTGGATCGTGACCTCGACGCCACGACCGTCGCCGGCCCAGAGCGGCGCCGTAATCAGCCCCAGCAGGATTGCCGTCAATACGCGCATCGCCGCGCCTCCGGATATCGGATAGCCGTCTGTGAGCCCCGACCATAGCGCAGGCCGAGGACGTGATTCACCCGGCCGCGGTTGGGGCACACCCCGCCGCGTCCCCTAGAATGGCCGCATGAGCAATCGACTCGCCGACGAGACCAGTCCCTACCTGCGCCAGCACGCCGACAACCCCGTCGACTGGTGGCCGTGGTGCGACGAGGCCCTGGCGGCCGCGCGCGCGGCGGACAAGCCGATCCTGCTGTCGATCGGCTATGCCGCCTGCCACTGGTGCCACGTGATGGCCCACGAGTCCTTCGAGGACGAGGACACGGCGGCGCGCATGAACGCCGCCTTCGTGAACATCAAGGTGGACCGCGAGGAGCGTCCCGACCTGGACCAGGTCTACCAGCTCGCCCACCAGATCCTGACCCGTCGCCCCGGCGGCTGGCCCCTGACCGTGGTGCTGGACCCGCACAGCCTGGCGCCGTTCATGGCCGGCACCTATTTCCCGGGCGAGGCCGCGCACGGGCTGCCGGCGTTCCGCGACGTGCTCACCCAGGTGGCCGAGTGGTATGCCGGCAACAGCCACAAGCTCCGCGACCAGAAGGCGCGCCTGGACGAAGTCTTCGCCCGCCTGGCGCCGGACCCGGCGGCGACACCGCCGGAAGGTGACGCCCTGGACCGCGCCGCCGAGGCCCTTGCCGTCTCGTTCGACGCCGAGCACGGCGGCTTCACCGGCGCCCCCAAGTTCCCGCACCCCGGCAGCCTGGCGCTGGCGCGCCGGCTCGCGACGCGCGGCGGCGGCACCGGGGAAATGGCACGGTTCACACTCCGCGGCATGGCCGCCGGCGGCCTATTCGATCATCTCGGGGGCGGTTTCTTCCGCTATTGCGTGGACGAGCGCTGGGAAATCCCGCACTTCGAGAAGATGCTCTACGACAACGGCGCCCTGCTCGCGCTGTACGCGCCGGCCGCCGTCGATCACGGCGACGCCCTGATGCACCGCGCCGCGACGGCCACGGTGGATTGGGCCCTGGCGGAGATGCGGTCCCCGGAGGGCGGTTTTTACGCCAGCCTGGACGCCGACAGCGGCGGCGTCGAGGGCGGCTATTACATCTGGGATGCCGACGAGGTGCGCGCCGCCCTGGGCGGGGACTTCGACGTTTTCGCGGCGCGCTTCGGCCTGGATAGCCCGCCCAATTTCCGGGCCGACGGGGCCGCGCGCTGGCACCTGCGCCTGGCCCGCGACGCGGCCGACGAGGAGCCGGCGGCGATCGCCCGCGCCCGCGAGACCCTGCTGACGATCCGGCGCGCGCGGCCGCGGCCGGGGCTCGACCACAAGCGGCTGACCGCCTGGAACGCCCTGATGGCGGAGGGCCTGCTGGCCGCCGGCCGCCACCTCGGCCGCGCCGACGCGACCAGCGCGGCGCGCGAGTGCCTGGACTTCATCCGCGATGCCCTGTGGGACGGCCGTCGCCTGTGCGCCGTGCACGATGGCGAGCGCGCCCGCATCGGTGGCTACCTGGACGACCACGCCCTGGTGCTGCGTGCCCTGTTGACCGCATTGGAAGACGAGTGGCGGGACGCCGACCTGGCCTGGGCGCTGACGCTGGCCGACACCCTGCTCGCGGATTTCGAGGACGGGGAACGCGGCGGCTTCTATCTCACCGCCCATGATCACGAGACGCTGCTGCACCGGCCCAAGCCACTGGCCGACGAGTCCACACCCGCCGGCAACGGCGTCGCCGCGCACGCCCTGCTGCACCTGGGCTGGCTGGCGGGGGAGCCGCGCTACCTGCGGGCGGCGGAACGTACCCTGTGCTTGGCCGCCGAGCCCATGCGCCAGTACCCGATGGCCCACGCCGGCTTGCTCGCCACCCTGGCGGACTACCACGAGCCGCCGGAGATCGTGATTCTCCGCGGCGAGCCCGGCGCGATGGCGGACGCCCGCGAGCGGTTCGCCGCGGCGGGCACGGCGGTCTACGCGATCCCCGCGGACGCCGACCTGCCGCCGGCACTGGCGGCGAAGACGCCCCGAGGCGATATCGTGGCCTACCGCTGCCGCGGCATGACCTGCTCGGAGCCAATCACCGCCTTCGACTGACCCCGGAAATCAACCACAGAGACACAGAGACCACAGAGCGAAGAGTGGGTTTTGATTGCGTGCTCCAAGCCGTACATGAAGCCTGGTGAACACACACTGTTCACAACCCCTGTGCTTTCTCTGTGTCCTCTGTGCCTCTGTGGTTAGATTTTCTTAATCGAGCCCGTAGCCGAATTCGTCCTTGAAGCGGTTCTTGAACTCGTCGAGCGTGAAGCGGTGGTTCTGGGTGCCGTGGTGCTCGATCTTGATCCCGCCCATCAGCGCAGCCACGCGCCCGGCGGTCTCCCAGTCCATGCCCCGCTGCAGGGCGAAGATCAGGCCGGCGCGGTAGGCGTCACCGCAGCCGGTGGGATCGGACAGGCTCTGCGGCCGGGCCGCGGGCACCTCGTAGGTCTTGCCCTTGGTGCGGATGCGCGAGCCTTCCCCGCCGCGGGTGACGATGTAGGCCTCGACCCGGTCGGCGACTTCGTCGACGCTCAGGCCGGTGCGGTCGCGCATCAACTCGGACTCGTAGTCGTTGACGGTGACGTAGGTCGCCAGGTCCAGGAAGTGGTTGAGGTCGTCGCCGTCGAACATCGGCAGGCCCTGGCCCGGATCGAAGATGAAGGGGATGCCCTTCTCCGCGAATTCCTCGGCATGCTGGATCATGCCGTCGCGGCCGTCCGGGGCGACGATGCCCAGGGTGACGCCGTCGTCGGGCACGGACTGCTCGTGGGCGTGGTTCATGGCGCCGGGATGGAAGGCCGTGATCTGGTTGTCCTCCAGATCGGTGGTGATGTAGGCCTGGGCCGTGTAGGCGCTATCGATGCGCTTGAGGTGCTCGCGCGTGATGCCCAGCTCGTCCATCCAGGCGGCGTAATCGTCGAAGTCGCTGCCGACCGTGCCCATGGGCTTGCCGTCACCGCCCAGCAGCTTCAGGTTGTAGGCGATGTTGCCGGCGGTGCCGCCGAACTCGCGGCGCATGTCCGGCACCAGGAAGGCGACGTTGAGCATGTGCACCTTGTCCGGGAGGATCTCGTTCCGGAACTGGCCCTGGAAGACCATGATGGTGTCGTACGCGAAGGAACCGCAGATGAGTGCAGACATGTGTCTCCTATCCGTTCAAACCCAGTATCGATCCGTTGCTGCCGGCCGCCGCCAGGCGGCCGGGGTCAGGCGAAGCGAACGATCGCCCAGACCAGGGGCACCTGCAGCAACGACAGGTGCACCGCCGCCGAGGCGACGTCCTTGGCCACCCCCGACAGCTCGTGACGCTCGGTGCCGATCCGGTCGATCGCCACCTCGATGCCGGTATTGAGCAGCTCGACCACCAGCACCAGCACCAGCGACAGCACGCACAGCGCCCGCTCGGCGCCGGTCTGCCCCCACCAGAACGCGGCCGGCAGGAGCAGGCAGAACAGCGCGGCCTCGATGCGGAACGCCTCTTCGTGGCGGAGCACCCAGGCGAGCCCCTGGTAGGAGACCCGCGTGGCGCGCCACAGGCGCGGCCAGCCCCGGAGACCGTCCGCCATGGCCGCCCCGTCTCAGCCGACGGCCGTCAGGCGGCGCCCTGCCAGCGCAGGTCCAGCTCCTTGGCCGCCCGCACCTCGTCCAGGCGCCGCACCGGCGTGGTGTGGGGCGCGCCCCGCACCATCGCCGCGTCCTCCCGGGCCTCATTCCAGATGGTCTCCATCACGTCGGCGAAGGCGTCCAGGGTCTCCCGGGACTCGGTCTCCGTCGGCTCGATCAGGAAGCACTCCGGCACCAGCATCGGGAAATAGATGGTGGGCGCGTGCATGCCGTAGTCCAGCAGACGCTTGGCGAAATCCGCGGCGGTCACCTCCAGCTCCTTCTTCTGGCGCTTGAGGGTGACGATGAACTCGTGGCCGGCCCGGCGCTCCGGGAAGGCCAGCTCGAAGCCCTTGGCCTCCAGGCGCCGCATCAGGTAGTTGGCGTTGAGGGTGGCGTATTCGGCCACACGCTCCATGCCCTCGCGGCCCAGCAGGCGGGCATAGACATAGGCGCGCAACAGCACCCCGGCGTTGCCCATGAACGCCGACAACCGGCCGATGGTCTGCGGCACGTCGTCCTCGTCGGCCCAGCGGTAGCCGCCGTCGCCGTCCGCGACCACGTAGGGCACCGGCAGGAACGGCTGCAGCCGCTCGCCGACGCCCACCGCGCCGGAGCCGGGGCCACCGCCGCCGTGCGGCGTGGAGAAGGTCTTGTGCAGGTTCATGTGGATGACGTCGAAGCCCATGTCGCCCGGCCGGACCTTGCCGAGGATGGCGTTGAGGTTGGCGCCATCGTAATACAGCAGGCCGCCCGCCTCGTGCACGATCCGCGCGATGTCCAGGATGTCCTGCTCGAACACGCCCAGGGTGGACGGGTTGGTGAGCATGATGCCCGCGGTCTTCGGCCCGACGGCCTCCTTCAGGGCCTCGATATCGACGTCGCCGTCGGCGTCGGTGGGCAGCTCGCGCACCTTGCAGCCGCACATGGTGGCGGTCGCCGGGTTGGTGCCGTGGGCCGCGTCCGGCACCAGGATCTCGTCGCGATCGTGATCGCCGCGGGACTCGTGATAGGCCTTGATCATGGCCACGCCGGCGAATTCGCCCTGGGCCCCGGCCATGGGCGTGAGCGACACCGCGCGCATGCCGGTGACGGCCTTGAGCATCTCCTGCAGGTCGTGGGCGCAGCTCAGGAACCCCTGGCTGTGCGAGACCGGGGCCAGCGGGTGGCGGCCGAGGAAACCCGGCAGCATCGCCAACGAATTGCAGGCCCGCGGGTTGTACTTCATGGTGCACGACCCCAGCGGGTAGAAGTGGGTGTCGATCGCGAAGTTGGTCTGCGACAGCCGCGTGTAGTGGCGCACCACGTCCAACTCCGACACCTCGGGCAGACCGGTGGGGCTGCTGCGCCGCAGGTGGTCGGGAATACCCGCCACCGTCGCCATCTCGCGCGGCGCCTGCGCGGCGGCGCGGCGGCCGGGACGGCTGTGCTCGAAGATCAGTTTCTCGGTCATGAGTATTTTCCCTCGGGAAGAATACGAACCACAGAGACACAAAGGACACAGAGCAGAACACTACAAAGCACGGGAAAGACGACGCATCGTCGTTTATTGCCTTGATGCTCGGTCCGGCTACTCGTGTTTTAGCTCATATTCTCTGTGCGCTCTGTGTCTCTGTGGTTATGCCCTTCTTGGGGGCTTTGTAGGTTCGCCTACGAGAGCGCCGCCAGGGCCGCGTCGTAGTCCGGCTCCTCGGCGATCTCGGGCACGAGCTGGCTGTGGACGACCTTGCCGTCCTCGTCCAGCACCACCACGGCGCGGGCGCAGAGCCCGGCCAGCGGCCCGTCGACCATGAGCAGGCCGTAGTCCTCGGCGAACGACTTGTCCCGAAGCATGGACAGGGTCTCGACGTTGTCCAGCCCCTCCTGGCTGCAGAAGCGGCCGTGCGCGAACGGCAGGTCCGCGGAGACCTGCAGCATCACCACGTCCGGGTGCTTGCCGGCGTAGTCGTTGAACTTGCGCACCGACGTCGCGCACACACCGGTATCGACGCTCGGGAAGATGTTGAGCAGCTTCTTGCGGCCGGTGTAGTCGGCCAGGCTCTTGTCCTGGAGGTCACCGGTGGTCAGCTTGAAGTCCGGCGCCTTGTCCCCCGGAGCGGGAATATCGCCGCTGGTATGTACCGGGTTGCCTTGCAGTGTGATCTCGGCCATCTCGTCCTCCTTTCGGATATCAGGCCACCGCCGACGTGCTGCCCAGGCGCTCCAGCACCTCGGCGAGGGCGTCGGCGTAGGCGTCGATGTCGGCCTCGGTCTTGGTCTCGGTGGCGCAAACCAGGATGCAATCGGACAGCTCGGGATAGCGCGCACCCAGGTCGTAGCCGCCGAGGATGCCGCGCTCGGCCAGTCCCTTCAGCACCGGCTGCACCGGCTGGGGCAGACGGATGACGGCCTCGTGGAAGCCGGCGCCCGCGAACACCTCGTTCACGTCGTGCAACGCGGTCAGCTTGTCCACCAGGGCACGGGTGTTGGCGGCGCAGGCGGCGGCCGTGCGCGCCAGGCCCTCGGGTCCCAGCAG
Source organism: Salinisphaera sp. PC39 (assembly GCF_040361335.1). Lineage (NCBI taxonomy): Bacteria > Pseudomonadati > Pseudomonadota > Gammaproteobacteria > Salinisphaerales > Salinisphaeraceae > Salinisphaera > Salinisphaera sp. PC39. The sequence continues at coordinate 221,221 of NZ_APNM01000005.1, forward strand.
GCTCATGTGGATGGTCGCGGCCGTGACCAGCAGCCCCTGGTTGGTGCAGATGTTGGAGGTCGCCTTGGAACGGCGGATGTGCTGCTCGCGCGGCTGCAGGGTCAGGGTGTAGCCCGGCCGGCCGTCGAGGTCGAACGTGCGTCCGACGATGCGGCCCGGCATCTGCCGCACGTGCTTCTGGCGGCAGGCCATGATCCCGAAGTACGGACCGCCCGAGGACAACGGCGCACCCAGGGGCTGGCCCTCGCCGCAGACGATGTCCGCGCCCTGCCCGCCCCATTCGCCCGGCGGCTTGACCAGGGCGAGGCTGAGCGGATTGACCACCGCGATCACCTGGGCGCCCTGTTCGTGCGCCCAGTCGGTCAGGGCGTCCACGTCCTCGAGGCGGCCGAAGAAGTTGGGCTGGGGGATCACCACGGCGGTGACGTCCTCACCGCGCCAGGGTGCCAGGGACTCCGGCGAGATCGTGCCGGTATCGGGGTCGTAGGCCACGGACTCGGCGGCGATGCCCTGGTTGCTGCAGATGGCGTCCACCACCGCGCGGTACTCCGGATGCACGGTGGCCGGCATCAGGATGCGGCCGGACTTGGACTTGCGATTGCCGCGCACCGCCATCAGCACCGATTCGGCCAACGCGGACGCGCCGTCGTAAAGCGAGGCGTTGGCCACGTCCATGCCGGTGAGACCGCACATCATGGTCTGGTATTCGTAGATGAGCTGCAGCGTGCCCTGGCTGGCCTCGGCCTGGTATGGCGTGTACGCGCTGTAATACTCGCCGCGGGTGGTCAGTTCCCATACCGCGGCGGGGATGTGGTGTTCGTAGGCCCCGGCGCCGATGAAGCAGAGACCGCCCTCGTCCCGCGCCGCGCGCTCGCGCATCAGGCGGGTCACGGCCATCTCGGAGGCGCCCTCCGGGATCGACGACAGGTCCACGCCGCGCAGGCTCGACGGAATCTCGTCGAACAGCGACTCGACGGAGTCGACGCCGATGGCGTCGAGCATCACGCGGACGTCGTCCTCGGTATGCGGAATGAATGGCATGATCGTCCTCGGTTTCGAGTGTCAGGTTCCGGCCCGGCCACGCGTCCCGGCCGCCGCGGCCACGGGCACGGTGCGCGCCCTGCGAAACGCGGCGCGCGGGCGCTAGCCCTCCTCCTCGTCCACCACGGCCTGGTAGGCCTCGGCGTCCAGGAGGTCGTCCAGGGCACCCTCGTCGGTCAGGGACAGCTTGAACAGCCAACCCTGGCCGTACGGGTCCTCGTTCACGAGCTCCGGGGACTCCGCCAGTTGCTCGTTGACCTCGACCACTTCCCCGGCCAGCGGGGCGTAGACATCGGATGCGGCCTTCACCGACTCGACCACCGCGCAGGCGTCGCCCGCGTCGAGGGTCTCGCCGGCCTCCGGCAGTTCCACGAACACCAGGTCGCCAAGGGCCTGCTGGGCGTAGTCCGTGACGCCGATGGTCACGGTGCCGTCGCCGGCCGCGTCGACCCACTCGTGGGACTTGGTGTATTTCAGTTCGCTCGGCACGTCGCTCATCGACCTCTCTCCCCTTGCTGATCCACCTCGATACGGCGGCGCCTCACAGGGCGCTCTCACCGTTACGCACGAACGGGTAGCCGACGATGCGCGCGCGCAGCCAGCGCTTGCGCACCGCGACCTCCACCGTTCCCTCCCAATCCGCGGGCACCCGCGCCAGCGCGATGGAACGCTCCAGGGTCGGCGCGTAGCCGCCGCTGGTGATCACGCCCTCGCCGCCGGCCTCCGGGTGCCGCAGGGTCTGGCCCGTCCGCATGACGCCGCGATCCTCCAGCAACAGGCCGACCATCTTGCGCTCGACCCGGCCGCGCACGGCCTCCAGGGCCTCGCGGCCCACGAAATCGCGGTCCTCGGGCTTCCAGGCAACCGTCCAGCCCAGCCCCGACTCCAGCGGGTGGGTATCCTCGTCCATGTCCTGGCCGTACAGGTTCAGGCCGGCCTCCAGGCGCAGCGTGTCGCGCGCCCCCAGGCCGCAGGGCGCGACCCCGGACTCGCGCAGCGAGCGCCAGGTCTCGACCATGGCGTCGTGGGGCAGGACCAGCTCGTAGCCGTCCTCGCCGGTATAGCCGGTGCGGCCGACCATCCAGTCGCCCTGGACGGCGGCGTTGAAGGGCTTGAGTTGGCGGGCGCTTTCCGCCAGGTCGGGATCGAGCGCGGCGCTGGCGCTGGCACGCGCCTTGGGCCCCTGGACGGCGATGATGCCCAGGTCGGCACGCGGCTCGATGGCGACGTCGAAGCCCTCGGACTGCCCGCGCATCCAGGCCAGGTCCTTGTCGGTGGTGCCGGCGTTGACCACGGCACGGTAATCACCGTCGTCCAGGTGATAGACGATCAGGTCGTCGACCACGCCGCCGCGGGTGTTGAGCATGCAGGTATAGATGGCCTTGCCGGGCTTGCCGTCGGTCTTGGCGACGTCGTTGGCCAGCAGGCGGCGCAGGAAATCGCGGGCGCCGGGGCCGCCAAAGTCCACGACGGACATGTGCGAGACGTCGAACATGCCCGCGGCGCGGCGCACGGCGTGGTGCTCGTCGATCTGGGAGCCGTAGTTCACGGGCATGTCCCAGCCCGCGAAATCGACCATTCGCGCACCGAGCGCCTCGTGTTCGGCGTACAGGGGCGTTCTCTTTCCCATCGCGTTGTCCGTTTCCAAAAAAGGTGGCCGGGCTATTGCCCCGCCGCCCCTCTGTCCGGACACCTGAGAGATTTGAAGCCCCGTCGGTGAGTCGGCGTACCGACTTCTCTCCAGAGTCAACCGGGGCGGCCGATCGGCCGTCCTGCGCGCGCGGTCCTGGTGCCTGAGCGTTTCCGGGCGGATGTTGCGTCTTCGGCGGCGGACCCGGCGTTTGCCGGCCGCGCTCTCCCACGCACGCTTTCGGTTGAGGGTCCGACTATACCGAAGAAGCGGACAAAGATAAAAGCCGGGTTACCGGGCCCTAGTCCCTACGGCCGGTCTTCCCCACGCCGGTGGCGTGCCGGATCATGAGGCGCTTGACGGGACCGATGCCGTCGGCGGCGGCGATGGCGCGGTCCCGCAGGCGGGCGAGCACGGGATGGCGGCTGCCGAACACGTGCTTGAAGGTATCGGTCGCGGCCAGCATCGCCAGGTTCTCGGTCTTGCGGCTGCGCTGGTAGCGCCGCAACAGCGCGGCGTCGCCCGGATCGCGGCCGGCGTCACGCCCCTCGGCCAGCACCCGCGACAGCGAGGCGGCGTCCAGCAGGCCCAGGTTCACGCCCTGCCCCGCCATCGGGTGCACCACGTGCGCGGCGTCGCCGACCAGGGCCACGCGTTCGCGAACGTAGTCCACGGCATGCAGCAACCGCAGGGGGAAGGCCCCGCGCCTGCCCACCGCGCGGATCCGGCCGAGCACCCCGCCGGAGGCCTCGGTCAGACGCTCGCAGAAGGTCTCGTCGTCCAGGTCCGCGAGGGTGTCGGCCAACGGTTCGTCCGCGTGCCAGGCAAGGGAGCAGCGTCCGTCCGCCAGGGGCAGGAAGGCCACCGGTCCGGTAGGCGTAAAACGTTGCCACGCCACCGCCTGGTGAGGCTTCTCGGGGGTGACCGTGCCCACCGTGCAGCGCTGGTGATAGGGCCAGCCGACCGTACGGATGCCAGCCATCCGCCGTACCGGCGAGTTGGCGCCCTCCGCCCCGATCACCAGCGAGGCCGACAGGCTGCGGCCGTCGTCCAGCTCGACCCTCGCGGCCTCCGCATCCACGTCCAGCGAGGTCAGCATCGCGGGGCAGAACACCCGCACGCTGCCCAGCGCCGCCCAGGCCTCGTCCACGATCAGGTTGTTCTCGACGATATGGCCCAGCTCCGGCAGACCCAGCGCGGTGTGCTCGAACTCCAGCAGCGAGCGGCCGCCGGCGTCCCAGACCCGCATCCCCCGGTAGGGGCTGACCCGGCGCGCGGCGATACGCTCCCACAGACCCAACTCGTCCAGAAGGGTCCGCGGCCCCGGCGCCACGGCCGAGACCCGCAGATCGTAGTCGCCGGTGGCGTCGAACGGCGGCGGCCGCCGGGCCTCGACCAGACCGATGCGGAAACCCGCACGCTCCAGGGCCACGGCAAGCACCGCCCCCACCATGCCGCCACCAATAACCAATACATCGAAATGATCACTCATTTCGATGACTCCGTCCCTTCTCCCGCCCTGTGGGAGAAGCCGGATGAGGGCCCAACCAATACATCGAAATGATCCGTCATTTCGATGACCCCGTCCCTTCTCCCGCGAGCGGGAGAAGCCGGATGAGGGCCCCAACCAATACATCGAAATGATCACTCATTTCGATGACTCCGTCCCTTCTCCCGCCCTGTGGGAGAAGCCGGATGAGGGCCCGACCAATACATCGAAATGATCATTCATTTCGATGACCCCGCACCCTGCCCCGCCGACAACGTCCCCGCCGCCGCCAGGCCCATGCTCCGCCGCGCCATATCGTCCTTGACCGCCGGCAATAGCTCCAGACCCACCAGGCCCAGCGAGCGTGCGGCGCCGAGACCCGGCACCCGGTTGGAGAACAGGCGCACGATGCGATCGGTGAAATCGCTCACGCGGCGCTGGTCGGCGGCCCGGGCCTCGCGCCACACTGTCAGCACGTCGGCGTCGCCGGGGTCGATGCCGGCGGCGGCCGCGTGGCGCAGCTCGCGCGCCAATACCGCGACATCCCGCATCGCCAGGTTGAAGCCCTGCGCCGCCGCCGGATGCAGGTGGTGCCCGGCGCTGCCGACGAGTGCCGCGCGCGCGGTAACCGTGGTGGCGGCGACCAGGCGCTTCAGGGGATAGGTCAGCCGCTCCCCGGGGGCGCGCAACTCCCCCAGACGATGACCGAAAGCGGCCTGCAGTTCGGCGAGGAAGTCGTCGTCCGTCAGTTCGGTCACCCGCGTCGCCTCGGCCTCCGGCAGGGCCCAGACCACGGCGCAGGTCTCCGGCGTGCGCGGCAGCAATGCCAGAGGACCGTCCGGCAGGAAACGTTCGTAGGCGGTATCGGTGTGATCGTAGCCCGGCGTCACGGTGGTCACCACGGCCCGCTGGCCGTAATCGCGGACTTCGGCCTCGACGCCCAGCGCGTCGCGCACGGCGGAACGGGCGCCGTCCGCGCCGACCAGCAGCCGCGCGCGCAGCGTTCGCGGTGCGTCGTCCCCGCCGCGAACGGTCACGGTGACACCCTCGGCGTCCCGCTCCAGCGCGTCGAAGCGCGCCGGCGCGATCATCGTGACGTCGTCTAACTCCGTCAGGCGTTCGCTGAGCACACGTCCCAGGACCCGGTTCGGCACCACGTACCCCAGGGCCTCGACGCCGTAATCGGCGCAATCCACGCGCGTAACCCCGAAACGGCCGCGCTGGGAGACATGCAGGCGCCGGATCGGTGCCGCCTCGGCGGTCAATCCGCGCCAGAGACCCAGGTCCTCGAACAGCCGGCGCGTACCCCAGGCGAGGGCCGTGGTGCGCTCGTCGTAGCTCGGCTGGCCGGCCGCCCCGAAGGGCACCGCCTCCACCATCGCCACCGAGAGGCCGCTGCCCGACAGACTGCAGGCGAAACTCGCCCCCGCAAGCCCGCCCCCAATGATTAATACGTCGAAATGCTCATTCATTTCGACGACCCCGTCCCTTCTCCCGCTTGCGGGAGAAGCCGGATGAGGGCCCTAATCAATACGTCGAAATGCTCCGTCATTTCGACGGCCTCGTCCCTTCTCCCGCTCGCGGGAGAAGCCGGATGAGGGCCCTAACCAATACATCGAAATGATCCGTCATTTCGATGACTCCGTCCCTTCTCCCGCTCGCGGGAGAAGCCGGATGAGGGCCCTAACCAATACATCGAAATGATCCGTCATTTCGATGACTCCGTCCCTTCTCCCGCCCAGCGGGAGAAGCCGGATGAGGGCCCGACCAATATATCGACACGATCCGTCATACCGGAGACACCGCCCCGCCGATGGACGACCGACTCATGCGCGCTCCGCCATCAGCGCCTCGATGGCCGCCATGTCCTTGGGGACGTCGGCGGTGAGTATCTCAGGGTCGCGTTCGGTCACGCGCACGTCGTCCTCGATGCGGATGCCGATGTCCCAGAACCGCTCGTCCACGCCCTCGCTGCCGGCCGGCACGTAGAGTCCCGGCTCGATGGTCAGGGTCATGTCCGGTTCCAGCTCGCGCCACTCGTCACCCTGGCGGTAATCGCCGACATCGTGCACGTCCATCCCCAGCCAATGGCCGGTGCCGTGCATGTAGAAACGCCGGTAGCGCTCCTTCTCCACCAGCTCGTCGACACCACCCTCGAGCAGGCCCAGGTCCACCAGGCCCTGGGTGAGCACGCGCACGGCCGCGCGGTGCGGGGCCTCGTAGTCGTAACCGGGCCGCACCGCCAGGATCGCGGCCTTCTGCGCCGCCAGGACCACCGCGTAGAGGTCGCGCTGGGGGCCGCTGAAGCGGCCGTTGACGGGGAAGGTACGGGTGATGTCGGCGGCATAGCCGGCATGTTCGGCGCCGGCGTCGATCAGCACCAGGTCGCCGTCCGCGAGCGTGGCGGCATTTTCGATGTAATGCAGGATGCAGGCGTTGGCGCCGCCGCCCACGATCGAGGGATAGGCCGGCTCCATGCCGTCCCGCTCGAATTCGTGGTGCAACTCGGCGGCGAGGCGGTACTCCGGCATGCCGGGCGTCGCCGCCCGCATGGCACGGCAGTGGGCGCGTGCCGAGGTGGCGGCGGCGGCGCGCATCAGGTCCAGCTCGCCGGGACTCTTGCGCAAGCGCATTTCGTGGAGGATGCCGTCGAGCGACACGATACTGGCCGGCGCGCGGGCGCCGCGCCGGCCGCCGGCACGCAGACCGCGCAGGGCCGCGATCACGCGCTCGTCCATGGCCGGATGCTCGCCGAGCGTGTAGTACAGGCGCTCGCGGCCGCCCAGAAGACGCGGCAGGTACTCCTCCAGTTCCTCGATCGGATGGGCGGCGTCGGCCGCGTATTCGCGCACCGCGCCGTCGGGGCCGGCACGCAGGCCGTCCCAGATTTCGCGGTCGGGATCGCGGTCGCGACAGAACAGGATGAACTCGCCATCCTCGTGACCCGGCGCGAGCACGGCCACGGCGTCGGGCTCCGTGAATCCGGTCAGGTAGCGCAGGTCGCTGTCCGGCCGATAGGGATAAAGTACGTCGCGGTTGCGCACGCGCTCCGGCGATGCCGGGATCAGGGCGATGCCGTCCTCGCCGATCGCCTCGGCGACACGGCCCCGGCGCGTCGCGTACTCTCCAGCCGATACCGTCAATGCAAGCGCTCTCTCTCGTCCGCGCCGCGTGCCGGCCGCAACTCCAGGAAGATAAGCTGCGCCCCGACCCGCACGTATTCCACCAACTCGGCGTAGTCGCGTTCCGCGGCGTCGGTGCCGGATTCCTCGGGTGTGAGCGTGGCCTTGGACAGTTCGGTGATGTCCTCGACCACTTCGCGGACCTCCTCCGAGAGGTGCCCCATGTCCAACTCGCCCTGGCTCGCCAGGCCGTACACGAAGCCGCCGCACCAGCGCGCCAGGGCCTGCACACGGGTCTCCAGCGAGGCATCGTCGTCGCCCGGCAGGATGGGCGCAAAGCCGGCGTCCGAGTCGAAGAAACGCTCCAGGGTCAACTCGCGCAGCGCGGCCAGCGGCTCGGTCATGCCGGCACCGAGCCCGGCATCCACGGCCGCCGCCGGATCGGCATCGTCACGCACACACAACATGCCGCACAGCGTCCCGTGCACCTCCGCAGGGTCCTGCGCCGAGCCCACTTGTTTCAGGGCGTGACGCAGGGCCTGATATTGATCCGCTTCACTCATGGCGCAAGCTTATCAAAGACGTGATTGGTGATTGGTGATTGGTGATTGGTGATTGGTGATTGGTGATTGGTGATTGGTGATTGGTGATTGGTGATTGGTGATTGGTGATTGGTGATTGGCAAAGAGCGTAAGCCCCTCTCCCCAACGAATCACAAATCACGGATCATGGATCATGGATCACGCCAACAGAACCATGTAGCTGGCGTTGTACCAGGCGTGCAGCAGGATCGGGGCGGTCAGGCCATGGTGCCGTTCGCGGAAATGGCCGAACACCAGCGACGGCACGAATACGCCGGCGGCCCAGAGCGGCGGGTGGTAGAACAAATGCAAGGCCGCGAACACCAGGCTGGTGGCGAGGTTGGCGGCGCTGACCGGACCCAGCCGCCAGCGCCAGCGGCGTGCCAGCCACGGCTGCAAGCCGCCGCGGAACACCGTTTCCTCCAACGGCGGATAGACCAGCACGGCAAGCCAGGGCCAGAGCGATCCGGGATCGGGCAGTGCCGGCGCCCAGGCCACGCCGGGCAAGAGCGCCAGCAACGGACAGACCAGCGGTCCGGCGGCCAGCGCCGCCCAGAGCCGTCCGTCCCGTATCAGCGCGCCCGCGCGGGGCGCCATGCGATGCCGGCCAGCGCCAGCAGTAGCATCAGCGGCCACAGCGGATCGCTCGTGTCGCCGCCCAGGGTGCAACCGCCCCCGCCGCCACCGCCACTGTCGGAACCGGTGCCGCCCTCGGCCCGCTCGGCGGGACCGACGATCGCGGAAGCGGCGTCATCGGGACACTCGGTGCCGTTGATCAACTCCCAGCCGATGTCCCGGAGCAGACAGGCGGACAGGCCGATGCCGTGCAGGACATCGTTCTCGGGCGTGTTGAAGGGCTCCATCAGGGCATCGGGTCGCAGGGAGGTATCCCAGTGCGAGATCGAGGACCCCGCCTCAACCGGCGACGGCGCGTACAGCAGCACCCGCGGCGTGCCCTGCCCGTCCGGCGTGGTGCCGTCCGACAGCGCATCGGGCGCGGCGGCGGTGACCGCGTCACCGCTCCAGACGACGTTGCCGTCGTTCTGCGCCGAGGCCATGCGCTCGCTGTCGCTCATGCGGTGCCAATTCTTGCCGGCTGTGAGATCCCGGATGAAAACGGAGTAGATGTCGGGCGTGTCCTGGACGAAGGCCCCGGTGGAAAGCTCGACGAAGGTGGCGAAACCCAGGCCGTGCACGATCTCGTGAACCGCCGTGGATACGAAGTTGAGGTCGCCGTCGGGCGGATCGTTATCGAGACCGTAGTACCAGTCGGCGCCGCCGAGACAGAGCTGGTCGCCGGACAGGCCGGTATTGTCGAGGGCACTGTTGAAGGTGGCGCCGATATCGGGCCCGTCGTCCAGTCGCTCGCCGGCCAGGGCGTTGGCCTGGGCGATCGTGTAGAAGGTGTCGCTGCGCGGGGCGCCGGAGAAGTTCTCGATCAGGGTCTCGGCGCCGGCGGAAGCCAGCGTGGCATTGTTGATCGAGCAGCTCTGGCGATCGAAGTTCACGGCGAGCTGGATGGTCACGGCGCTGCGCAGGCGGCTACCGAGGATCTCCGCCGCGTACTCCAGCGCCAGCAGGCGCTGTTCGCCCAGCGTGGTGCCCTCGTTGCCGCCCACCGGCTCCCGCGGCGAGTCATCGTTGAGACCCTCACCGGGATCGTCCTGGTTGATAATGCGTATCTGCGCGGCGTGCGCCGCGGGCAGGCCCAGGGCAACGGCCAGGACGAGCACGGCGAGCCTAGTCGCGATACGCATGGCCATGCTCGATATGCAAGTCACCGTCTTGCGTCCGGGTCGCGCGCACGTGGACCCGCCGCTCGCGCGGCAGGCGCACGATGGTCATCCCGTCGCGGCGCTCGACCTGCACCGCGGCCGGCTGCGGCGCGGTGACGGCGCGGCGCGCACGGGTCGCCTCCCGCTGCGCCGATGTCGGGACGCCCAACCGCCCCGTCTCCGGGTCCAGGTAGGCTTGCGACGCGGACGGTGCCGGCGTGGCGTCCGAGCCAGCGTCGGGGCCGACGGTCATGGTCGCCGGCAACAGCGCGAGGGCCAGCACGGCGACGAGGGCACGGATTGTCATCGGACCATTCTCCCCGCGGACTGCCCCCAGCCTACCGAAATCCGGCCCGCCTTGTCCGCATTGTCCGTCACTCGACCTTCCTTATGATTACATCCCGGTAATCACGGATCCGTCGGACATAGCGCACCGGCTCGGTGCCGCGCGCGTAGCCGTACTTGAGCCGGGTGTAGTAGCGCTTGTCCGAAAGCAGCGGCAGGGTTTCGCGCACATCGCGCCATTCATGCGGGTCCAGGCCCTGGCGCGCCGCCAGCTTCTGGGCGTCGCGCAGGTGCATCAGGCCGACGTTGTAGGCCGCCAGGGCGAAGTAGGTGCGGTCGGGCTCGGCGATCTCCTCGTCCAGCCGCTTCTTCATGTTGCGCAGGTAACGGGCGCCGCCGTCGATGCTCTGCGCGGGATCGAGGCGGTTCTCCACGCCCAGCTCGCGGGCCGTGGCCCGGGTCAGCATCATGATGCCCCGCACCCCCGTGGGGCTCACCGCATCCGGGTCCCAGTGCGATTCCTGGTAGGCCTGGGCCGCCAGCAGACCGTGCGGCACACCGTGGCTGTCGGCCGCACGCTCGAACAGGTGGTCATAGCGGGTGTAACGCTCGTCGATCCGTTCCACCAGGCGTTTCTTGTCCACGTAGTCGAATTTGGCGATGAAGCCGTAATAGCGGTCCCAGACCGCGGCCAGACGATCGGACTCGCGGAACGAGGCCAGCCAGGACTCGGCGGCGGCACGCAGTCCGTCCGCGCCCGCCGGCATCGGCCAGGCGAGCTTCTGCGGCGCCCCAAGATTGAACATCACCAACAGTTCCGGATAGTAGCGCCGGTTGATGTCGACGATGTTGGAGTCGGCCACGGTGCAGTCGATCTCCTCGCGCCAGACTCGCTCCAGGAGTTGCTCCGTGCCGACGTCCGCGACCGATTGCCAGGCCAGTTCGGGATGTTGCTCCTGGAGGGCGCTCAGGCGTTCCTCGTAGCTGCTTCCGGCGATCACCGCCAGGTCCAGCCCCACCAGATCCGCCGGCTTGCGCGGCTTGGCGGCGCGACAAACCACCTGTTGGCGCACGGTCTGGTAAGCGGGGCCGAAGCCGAAGCGTTCCCGCCGGGCATCGGTCTCGGTCAGGCCGCCCGCCGCCAGGTCGGCGCGCCCCTCGGCGACCGCCGCCAGCATCCTGGAGACACTGTCGTAGACCGCGAATTCGGGCTCGACACCGAGAGATTCCGCGAATGCCTTGCCCAGCCGGTACTCGGGGCCGGCCGGCTCGCCGTCCCGGTTGATGTAATAAGTGGTCGGGGCGTTGCGGGTGGCGATGCGGAGGACACCGGCCTCCCGGATGGTGTCGAGATCGCCCGCCGTGGCCCGCGGTTCGTGGTCCACGTCGTTGTTCGGCGCGCCCTCGTCCTGGGAGCACGCCGCCACCGCCAGCGCGGCCAGCATGGCGAACGCCCGTAGGCGATGACCCGGATTCGCGTGTCTCATGATGGTCCCCTCCATCGACATACCTCTGTGCCTTACCCTATCAGCCCGTTGTGGCCGGGGCGCCGCCGTCCCGTTATGCTGCGGCCGGATTCCCGAATTTCCCTACATTCCGCTACGCGAGAGCCGCATGAGCCGATGCATCCCCGAATTCCGGGACCTGTTCGCCGACCTCGTCGCCTGCCGCACCGTGAGCTGCGCCGACCCGGCCTGGGACACGGGCAACCGCGAGGCGGCGGAGCGCCTGGCCGGCTGGCTGGACGAGCTGGGCTTCGACTGCACGCTGCACCCGCTGCCCGAACGCGCCGACAAAGTGAATCTGGTGGCGCGCCTGGGCCCGGACACCGGCGGCGAAAGCGGCCTCGCCCTGGCCGGCCATCTCGACACGGTGCCCTACGACAAGGGCAAGTGGACCTCCGACCCGTTCTCGCTCACCGAACGGGACGGCCGGCTGCACGGCCTGGGCACGGCGGACATGAAGGGCTTTCTCGCTCTCGCCGCGGATGTCGCCCGCGACTACCGGGCGCGCGCCCTGAACGCGCCCCTGGTGATCCTGGCCAGCGCGGACGAGGAATGCGGCATGGACGGCGCCCGCGCCCTCGCGGCCGGGGGGCCGCCGCCGGCCCGCTATGCGGTGATCGGCGAGCCCACCGGGCTGGTGCCCATCGCGCGACACAAGGGCATCTTCATGGAAGCCGTCGCGGTCGGCGGCCGTGCCGGACACTCCAGCAACCCCGCACACGGCATCAACAGCATCGAGGGCATGCGCCACGTGCTGGACGCGGTCCTGGACTACCGCGACGACCTTGCCGGCCGCGGTGGCGGCGAAGGCTTCCCGGTGCCGCACGCCACCCTCAACGCCGGCGTGCTGCGCGGCGGCGACAGCCCCAACCGCATCCCCGCCCGCTGCGAGCTGCAGCTCGACCTGCGCTTCCTGCCGGGGGACCGCATCGAGACCCTGCGCGACGGCCTGCGCGAACGGGTGCGCGCGGCCCTGGCGGACGGCCCCTGGTCGCTGGATTTCACCGAACTGTTCGTGGGCACGCCGGCCTTCGAGACACCGGCCGACTCGCCGATCGTGCGCGCGGCCGCCGAGCTCACCGGCGAATCCCCGGCGGCCGTGGACTTCGGCACCGAGGGCGCGTTCTACAACGACTGGGGCATGGACACCGTGATCCTCGGCCCCGGCGACATCGCCCAGGCCCACCAGCCGGACGAATACCTGGCGCTGGACCGCATCGAGCCGATGAAACGCATCCTCCACGGCCTGATCGAACGTTTCTGCGTTTGATCAATGAACCACAGAGACACAGAGAGCACAGAGATAAAAAACAGCCAAAAGGCAAAAAGACACGAAAACCAGTGTGGGCCTAAAATCAACATCTTTTGTTCTTCAGGCCTTTCTGGGCAATAGTCTTAACTCTGTGTTCTCTGTGTCTCTGTGGTTAATCTTCCTGGCATCTCTGGGATAATGGTCAGTTTAGGTTTGGGGATAGTCGAGTGAACGACGCGGTCGACAAGCCGGAGGATTCCGCCGACGCCCGGGCGATGGTCGGGGCGTTGCGTGCGAGCGCGCCCTACATCCACGCCCACCACGGCCGCACCTTCGTCGTGAACTTCGGCGGCGAGGCCGCGGGCGCGCCCGGTTTCGAGGCCCTGGTCTACGACATCGCGCTATTGCACAGCCTGGGCGTGCGCCTGGTCCTCGTGCACGGCGCACGGCCGCAGATCGACGCCGCGCTGGCCGGTGCCGGCATCGACACCCGCATGGTGGCGGGCGTGCGGGTCACGGACGTCGAGGCCCTGGCTTGCGTGAAGCGGGCCGTGGGCAGCCTGCGCATGGATATCGAGGCCCTGTTGTCGACGGGCCTGGCGAGCACACCCATGGGCGGCGCCCGGCTGCGCGTGGCCGGCGGCAACCTGGTCACGGCCAAGCCGGTCGGCGTGGCGCACGGAGTCGACCATCAGCACACCGGCGAGGTCCGGCGGGTGGACGTGGACGCCATCCGCACCCACCTCGACCGCGGCCATATCGTGCTGCTCTCGCCGATCGGCTATTCGCCCACCGGCGAGATCTTCAACCTGTTCCACGAGGAAGTCGCCACCGCCACCGCCGCCGCGCTGCGGGCCGACAAGCTGGTCCTGCTGCACGCCGGCGCCGAGTTGCACGACCGGCGCACCGATCTGCCCGCCCAACTCGGGCTGCACGAGGCCGAGGCCCTGCTCGCCGACGAGGGTGCCCTGGAGACGGCCGACCGCACCCGGCTAGAGGCGGCCGTGCAAGCCTGCCGTCAGGGCGTGACCCGGGCCCACCTGGTGAGCTTCGAGGACGATGGCGCCCTGCTGCGCGAGCTCTACAGCCGCGACGGCGTGGGCACGCTCATCGCCGCCGATACCTACGACACCGTCCGCCAGGCCACCGCCGAGGATGCCGGCGGGCTGCTGGCGTTGATCCAGCCGCTGGAGGCGGCGGGCGTGCTGGTGCCCCGCTCCCGCGAGCAACTCGAACTCGAGATCGACCAGTACACCGTGCTGGTGCGCGACGGTCTGATCACGGCTTGCTGCGCCCTGATGCCGTATACCGAGGAGTCCGTGGGCGAGCTCGCCTGCGTGGCGGTCCATCCGGATTACCGGCGCCAGGGGCGCGCCGAGCTGCTGCTGCGGTCCGTGGAGAAGCGGGCCCGGGCCCTGGGCCTGCGGCGGCTGTTCATCCTCACGACCAAGGCCGGACACTGGTTCGTGGAGCACGGCTTCGAGCCCGGCGACCTCGCCGACCTGCCCCTGTCCAAGCGTCAGCTCTACAACTACCAGCGCAATTCGGCGGTCTACATCAAGGCGCTGTGAACCGCGGCGGCCACATCCCGCGCGTCCATGTCGAGGGACCGCTGGCGGCGGGCGCCGAGGTCCGCATCGAGGGCGACAAGGCGCACCACCTGCGCAATGTCCTGCGCCTGCGTGCCGGCGACGGGGTGATTCTCTTCGACGGCGGCGGCGGCGAATACGACGCCACGGTGGCCGACCTCGGCCGGGGGCTGATCGAGCTGAGCGTCGATCGCTACCGACCGGCACACCGGGAATCGCCGCTTCGCCTGGTGCTCGCCCAGGGCATCGCGCGCGGGGACCGCATGGATTTCGCCGTGGCCAAGGCCGTGGAACTGGGCGTGCACGCGATCCGACCCCTGTTCACCGACAAGGGGCAGGTCAGGCTCGACGGCGAACGCCTCGCGCGCAAGCTGAGCCACTGGCGGCGGGTCGCGGAAAGCGCCGCCGAGCAATCGGGCCGCGAACGGGTGCCCGAGGTGCAAGAACCGACACCGCTGGGCGACTGGCTCGCCGTCGCGCCGGGAACCACCCGCCTGGTGCTCGACCCCGCGGCGGAAAGCGGTCCCGCATCCCTGCCGCGCACGGTCGACGCCTGCCTGCTCATCGGGCCGGAATCGGGCCTGTCCGGTGCCGAACTGGAAGCCGCAAGCGCCGCCGGCTTCAGCCGTATCCGCCTCGGCCCCCGCGTGCTGCGCACCGAGACCGCGGGGCCTGCGGCCCTTGCGATACTGCAAGCGTTGTGGGGCGACATGGGGTGACAAGCACCACGGAGGCGCACAGAGAGGTGCGTATTTGTCATGCCGGAAGGCGCGCAGCGCCGATCCGGCATCCTGACACTCTCCCGTGATGGGCCTGCATCCGCCGCCCGGATAGCTGCTTCGCAGCTTCTGATGGGATGGACTCCCCCCTCTTATACGGCATCTTAAGTGCCAGG